>JBGTMM010000670.1:0-3576 GCA_041743635.1 Bythopirellula sp. | reverse complement strand
CCGTGGAGGGCCATCGTGTAAAACTTGCCAATGAGGCCCGTGCCCAACAAGCTTATGCGGTGCATGAGATGCGACTCAAAAGATTTAGAGAAGTAAAAAAAATTTCACGGCCCTGAACATTTTATTCTAACTTCAACTTGTACCATGTATCAAGCATGAAAAGCACCATGAGGTCGTCCGGGTATTCCGGGTGGCACGCCCTGAAAGGGCGTGGTGACATAAGTACCAGCATCAGCCCCGCCCTTCGGAGTACCTCAGGGACGTGCCACCCCTAGGTAGTTCCCAATTTCCGGATACCCTCGAATAACTATCAAAGAAAGTGTGTTCAAGCAATGACTGGCCACTTGAAAGTCGATTTTAGATCGATCCGGCGACCGGTGCTTTGCGACTCACGCGCCGCGCAAATGATTTCGACGACATGCAGGGCGTGTTCGGGGGTGAACAGGGGCTCCTTGCCAGTGGCGAGACATTCGGCAACAAGCGACGCACCCTGCGGCCACACGTACCCTTGCGCATCCGTGCTGTGTCGCATATGATCCGGAGACTTGTCGGTTGACACATCGACGCCCAGCGGCTCCCAGTCGTAACCAACCAAACCCATATTGCCATGCGTGCCAAGAATCGAAATCGTGTGCCTCGTTTCTTTTCCACCACCATGACCATGGGGATTAAAATAATTGAATCCGCATTGAATATGCGAAAGCTGGCCGTCGCCATGATCGAGAATAACCATCGCGTTGTCTTCTTCGGTCACTTGGATTTCACCTTTGCCGTCAATTTTTCTGGTGGGCGTCACGATATTGACCATGGCCACGAGCGAACGTGCCGGTCCGAGCAATCCCGTCAGGCTGGTGATGTTATAAACTCCGAGGTCTGGCAGACTGCCACCGCCCTTCTCGTAAAAGAACGAAGACCAGGTCGGTCCGGTGTGACCATAGTGGGCGTGGGCGCAGGCGACTCGTCCGAGCACGCCAGTCGCAAGTTGCTTTGCCATGAAAGCAAACTGGGGACTACTGACGACAACCGGTGCCCCCCAAACCCTGACACCCTTGGCTTTCGCTTGCTCCAAAATTTCTTGGCCCGCGGCGAGCGAGTTGGCAATTGGTTTCTCGCTCCAAACGTGTTTTCCGGCCTTGATTGCCGCGCGATTGAGATGCTCGTGTTCTTGCATGTCGGTCAAGTTGACCAGCAATTCAAAATCCGCGCCCGCGAGCATGTCGTCGATATGGGGGTAATGATGGGGAATCTTGTGATTTTTGGCTTGGTCAACCGCCCGCTCGTGGATGATGTCACAAGTGCTCACCAGCTCCACGTACGGACATTGAGAAAGATGCGGCAAGTAGCTGTTGGAGACGCTGCCGCAGCCGATCACTCCCACTTGAATACGCTTCTTCCCAGATCCAACCGCCGCCGCGGCAGTCGTCGCTCCCGCGAGAGTCAGTGCCGCACCACTTGCGGCCGCGTGCTCCAGGAAACTACGACGATCAAGTTCACCACAATTCATGATCTCTCCCAATTCCAAAAGTTAAGTCCAGAAGTATTGGATCTGAGCGCTGCGTGGCGTCGAAATGGCAGCCAAGGTAGAAAAGAACTTTGACATGACGAGTCGCATTGTTTCAATTATTATCGGTTTCAATTATTATCTGGCAGTTGCGATGTTTTGCCAAGCGTTGGCACCGAACTTTTACTTGTAAGCCACGAGTGAAAAACAGCGAACTTAAAGATCGTGGGATCGTGATTATCGGTGGGACGACGGGTCTCGGTCTCTCGGCGGCCAAGGCGTGCCTGGCAGCCGGTGCGACGGTCGTCGTCTGTGGGCGCAATGCCGACTCCGCGAAACGAGCCGAAGCGGAATTGGGAGCAGCCGGACGCGTGCTCGTTGGCGATGCATCGCATTCGGGAACCGCGGAAGAAGCAATCCAACTCGCGCTCAATGCCTTCGGAAGATTTGACGCGCTTTACCACGTGGCGGGCGGTAGCGGACGCCAGGCCGGCGACGGTCCATTGCACGAAGTTTCTGACGAGGGGATTGAGCACACCCTCAACCTCAACTTGATCTCTCTGGTCTACTCCAATCGAGCGGCGGTGCGCGTGTTTTTGGAACAGCGAACTGCGGGGTCCATCCTCAATATGGGAAGCGTTTTAGGTTGGAGCCCCTCACCCAAATTCTTCGCCACGCACATTTATGCGGCAGCGAAATCGGCCGTTATTGGTTTTTCCAAAAGCTGCGCCGCGTTTTATGCACCTAACGATATCCGCTTCAACGTGGTGGCACCTGCCTTGGTCGACACGCCGATGGCGCGGCGAGCCGTCGGCGACGATAAAATCCTAAATTTCATCCACGCCAAGCAACCACTCGCCGGCGGGCGGATAGGAACGCCAGAAGACCTCGATGCGGCGGTCATTTATTTTTTGAGCGATGCCTCACGCTATGTCACTGGTCAAGTCTTGGCCATCGACGGCGGCTGGTCCGTCAGCGAAGGGGCGCATCCCGATGGATAGCTCGAAAATCTTGCTAGGCATCGATATTGGCGGCACGCGAATCAAGGCGGTGGCCCTCAAGCAGGATGGGCAAATCCTTGGCCAACGGATCGAGCCATCGATTGATGACGTGGAGTCGCTGCTGAAGACGGTCACAAAGCTCATTGATGGTTTTGCCGCCGGCGATCCATCCGTTGGCATCAGCGCTCCGGGTATCGTGTCACCTGACAATCGCTCCATCGCCTGGATGCGCGGCAGAATGCAAGCCGTCGAGGGTCTAGATTGGGGACAACGGCTTGAACGAAACATCTGGGTGCTGAACGACGCCCATGCCGCCACGACGGCGGAAGCTTGGATTGGCGCCGCCAGAGGCATTTCGCACGCCCTGATGCTGACCTTGGGTACGGGAGTCGGCGGGGGAATCATCATTAACGGAAAACTGTTCCCAGGGGCAACGGGTCGCGCGGGGCATCTTGGTCATATCACACTCGACTGGGAGGGCTCGCCCGACATTGTTTCAATGCCGGGAAGTTTGGAAGATTGCATCGGCGACCACAATGTGTATCATCGCAGCGGTTCTCGCTATCGCAACACCCGCGAGCTTATGGAAGCGATGGAATCGGGCAATGAACAAGCGGTTGCCTGTTGGCGGCGATCCGTCCGCGGGCTAGCTGTGGGAATTGCATCGCTCGTCAACGCCTTTGATCCGGAGATCGTTGTGTTGGGGGGTGGAATTGCCGAGTGTCGCGCCGCCCTGTTCGATTTGCTCAAGACCTACATGGATGAAGTGGAGTGGCGGCCAATGGGTCCGCATGTCCCGATCGTCCCTGCCCAGTTGGGCGAATTCGCGGGTGCCATCGGCGCGGCACGATTTGCCGCTCTCCAAAACGACGAAAACCACGTTAGGGAAAGATGCCAGACATGACACCTTTGGAACAATACCTGGAGCGCTGCCGCGATCTGGTCGAAGCGGTCGAACACCAACGCGACGCGATTGCCCGGGTCGCCGACCGGTTCGCGTCGTCGATTCTGGCCGGCAGAATGGTGCATGTTTTTGGGAGCGGCCATAGTCGCATCATGGTCGAAGAAATGTGG
>JBGTMM010000669.1:0-3525 GCA_041743635.1 Bythopirellula sp. | reverse complement strand
TTGGAGATCTGGCATTCCAGGCCACCCTTGTTCGCGCCGGTGATCGTCACGTCGACGACTTGGCCTGTTTGCACTTCGTCCCAATTGCCGATGTCGACGGCCGCATTAGTCAGGGACAATTCATAAAAACCTTGGTCGGGATTAAACCGTGACACGACGACTTCCAGTTGGGCACCGACTTCGGGCGGAGTGTCTTTCTCAAACTGCTTGAGCGGCAAGACACCCTGAGCACGTCCACCGAGATCGATAAAGATATCGTCGCGGTGAATGCTCACGACCGTGCCGGTGATGCGGGTCTCGGAGGCCAACTCGGCACCCGTTGTGGCGACACTCGTCGAATTGTCGATAATCGCGTCGAGCGATTCACCACCGAGCGCGACGGCGAGTTCGGCTTCCAATTCTGGCGTGAGCGCGTCACGGACGTTGGGGGGTGGGTAGTTCGACTTCCGCGGTTCGTCTTTCACGCCCGAGCCAGGATTCATCGGCTTGGCTTTGATCGGAGCACTCGACTGCTCTTCGCGTTGCGAGCCGATTTGGATGCGCTCGCTGGGACGTTGGTCGCCGGTTTCCGTCGGGTTGGATTCGCCCGCTGTGCTTTCGACGGGAGTGGAGTGTTCTGTGTCGGTCTCGGGCGAGGAACTCATCACCGAGTTGGCCGACGAGTTGATCGTCGAGTTAATCGAGTGCGGGGCGTCAGTGTTCGAAGTCATGCTATTCACAAAATCCTGAAGAGAATCGAGCGCGTGCGTCGGCCGCAGTCAAAGCTGCAAGTTTAACAAGCGACGGCAACAGAACGCAACTATTTTGAGCGTTTATCTTGACCGCGAAGTTACGAGTTTTCCATGGGGGAATGTTCAGGTGGAAGATTCCAAAATCCAACTTAAACCGCTAAGGATGCCAAGAGGGGAGCTGAAACCACGAATTATCACGAATTAAACGAATAATTCATTCGTGTAATTCGTGTGGATTCGTGGTAAAATTTTTTTCTTGGTTATTTTGGCTGTTCAGGAATTTCTAGTTGTTCAATAACGTCGCAAAAAGTGGCAGTTTCGAGACCGGTTAGCTCTTGAGAAGTTCTCGTAGGTGGAAATGGAATTTGCCAAGTTTGCCGCCATAGTTGCCGGCGGAAATCGCCAGCACGCCCTCCCCGGCCGCCGTGTGAATGGCGGCAGTCATGGCGGCTGCCACGGCGGCTTCGTTGATGCCGTCGATCACGATTTCGTACGCGCAATTGGCACCCTCGACCAAGGCGGTTGGCACGCGACCACGCAATGTGGGACAATAGGCATCGTTGGTCGAAGCGACTATTCCCTTATATTTGGAACCGACCTTGCTGCCGCTGCGGACCACCCCGCCAGGGAACGGCGTGATCGCGCCCGGCAAAGCACCAATCGCCTCGACGGCCTGGCGCGCCGCGGCCAGGGCTATGTCACTGGTTGTGGCCTGCAAAATAATGTTGCCACCGGCGATTCCCTTGGCGACGCCGATTTGCTCTTCGACGATGAACTCGCCGTCCATCACGGGAATCCGCCAATAGCGCCGATCGCCAAGCATTTTGCTTTTCTGAAAGCCGTCGCCAAAGAAACGCAAGTATTTGCCAAGCGGAATTTTTTCTTCGCCTTCCGCCAACCCATCAAACACGGCCGTCGTGGGGCAAGTCATCAAACACTGGCCAACGCGGTTGGGAATCGCCTTGGCCAGTGCCTGCGCATTAAGACCGAACGCCAGCACTGCCGCACCGGGGCGACCATCGGGCGTGAGGTTGGGAGCCAGCATTTGCTCGACGCCGACCTCGGCATCGCAGCCGATCACCGACGAGCCGTATCCCGAGACTTCGCCGAGCGCAATGCCCAGCCAATAATCGTCCACCGCGGTGACGAGCAGACGCACGTACCACATGCGAAAGGCTTCGGCAAAAGTATCGACGACAAGCGTGGGGCCAAGCTGCATAGTGCGTGCATCATCGCACGTTTCCGCGGCCGGGCAAAGACGGGATCAAAAATTGCCTCCACCGCTAGTCGATTTGTTGATCGCTTTTCGCGTGTCACGTAATTTCACTAGCAAGTCTTGCACTTGATCGTGAACTCTTCGTGTTTGTGAGACTACCAGGAGGCCGGGCTGCATGAGTTGGACCGTGCCCTCCCCACTTCCGTTGGCCATCCAAGTATCGTATTCCACGCAGCCCATGATCGCTTGCACCAACGAGCTGTAAGGATTCTTCTCATTCCCACCTGGTTGTTGCGAATAATCATTGACCAAGTCATCAACGCGATAAACCTGGACGACCAATTTTTCGTTGGCCTTTTCCTCGGTTGTGATCAGCAGCACTTCTTCGTCGACCACGTAAGTGAGATCTTCCAGCCCTGGGTGACGGAGCATCAAGTTAAGTGCCGACCGCAAGGAGATGTTTCGCAGATTGATGGAGACCTCTGTATCAGGGCTGATGGCCACTTCATCGAGGGCTGCGTTATCGAACAGAATCGGTAGATCGTACGTTTCTTGCAGCTCATTGATAATTTCATTCAACGGTTGTTGGTCGTATTGCAACGGTGTTTTCAACGGTGAATCGAGAACGGTCTTGATTTGTTCAACCGCTGAAACAGCTTGCCTGGCAGCCTCGCTGTGAGGTGTTGTTTCTTTGGCAGCGTTTTTGCCATCTGAAAAAGGATCATCAGCAGTTTCCGCGCTACAAAAGTTGTTGAACGACAAAACGACGGCGGCCACCAACACCCAATTTGCCCCTAATATGACCCGCGACATGACCTGCTCCTCTCTCGCGCATGAAAGCGCAAACGTCGGGAAAAGAATGCGGCAGGCGTGGTTCCGGACACGCGGCTGCCTCGAGCGCCTGTTAGCATACTGCCGAGGACGATCCGTGTCAAAGATTTTTGGTAAGTAAGTAAATGCACGTAGGGCAGTTTCTCCGAAACTGTCATTCTGCGGCTCCGAGTTTCGGAGAAACTCGGCTACGTGAGCGGTTGAGAATTCCATTCCATGCCGAAGGAAACTGAGCCAGCGAAATATAATTCTGGAAAGAATTTTCATGTTGGCGAACTTGGTGAACTTGGTGATGTTGGCAGTAAGTTTTTCACTACCAAGTGCATAATTTCGCAGAGGGGAGAAACTACGAATAGTAGGAATTGGGGAAAGATAGGATTGCTCGCCACGTAGCCGAGTTTCTCCGAAACTCGGATCGGCGAAGCCAGTCCGCCCGACGGACTGCCCTACGTTCATGCCGGTCCACACCAGGACAGACCGCACCAAGATGATGCGGCTATATATACAACAAAAAGAGAGGGCGGCTGCCTGTTGGCAACCACCCTCTCCGAGGGAGGGAGAAACCCCGACCCGCACGGTGCCACGCAACACCGCCAGGCCGTCTGCTTACTAAGCGGTTCTACCGAGCGGCAGGATGAAGCGCCCGCCGCTGGTGTATTGGTGCCTGCGGTCGAAGCGGCACCAGGTGAGTTCGACTTCGACCGAATGCGTGCTCATGCCGCGCTTCTCGAAGGTGACGATCACATG
>JBGTMM010000668.1:0-1531 GCA_041743635.1 Bythopirellula sp. | reverse complement strand
TGGGTTCTTCGCCACTTCCTGCTGGGTCAGTCTTGTCTCACGTTCCGTTCTCGCACCCTTCGTAGAGCCACTCAAAGTTCGTCGATTTCCTTCGAGGAAATTTGGTAACTATTCAGGCCCTTAAGAAAACTTAAACAAATTTCCAATTTCCCGTCGTTTCAAATACGAGTGTTGCCCGACCGCGCCAAAGCCCTTCGTCCTGTGATCCAAGGCGCCTTCCAGCGACGGGCTGAAGCGCAAAACCAAATCCCTGCGCCCCCAAAACACCGGACGCAAACCCGGTGGCCAACCGGGCCACACCGGCCAAACCCTTCATCAAAGCCCCACCCCCGACATCATCCATTCCTCCGCACTGGGCTCCTGCCCGCAATGCGCCGCCGACCTGCACGAAGAGCCCATCGCCAGCGTGGAAAAGCGTCAGGTATTCGACCTGCCGCCCATCAAAATGCAAGTGACCGAATTCCAAGCAGAGTGCAAATGGTGCCCCCGTTGCGCGAAATGGGTCACCGCCCCGTTTCCCGCAGAGGTCGGTGCCCCGGTCCAATACGGTGGCACCATGCAAAGCGTGATGAGTTATCTCAACGTCGCCCAACTCCTGCCATGTCAACGCACGGCCGATGTCTGCGAGGATCTTTTCGGGCATCGCCCCAGCACTGGCAGCGTCGTGCGCGCCGTGGCCCGGTGCGCGGAAAAAATCGCCCCCGCAGTGAACCGTATTGCCGAAGCATTGCGCGCAGCCCCACATCTTCACGCCGATGAAACCGGGGTGCGTTGCACAAGCGCGACCCACTGGATTCATGTCGCCTCCACCACAACCCACACCCTGTTCAGTCACAGTCCCAAACGCGGACGCGAAGGATTCGAGGCCGCCGGAGTGCTGCCCGACTACCGCGGCAACCTCATTCATGACTTCTGGGGTCCCTACGATACCCTTGAGAAATGCGATCACTCCCGCTGCAACGCCCACCTATTGCGGGAACTGACATCATTTTCCGAGGACGGCCAACGTTGGGCGGAAGGACTCATCGGCGCACTGCTGGCGATGAAACAAGCAGCGGACAAAGCGCGTGAACGAGGTCGGCCGTGCATCGCTTTGACCACGCTCAAACCACTGCTGGGAGACTATGACCGTTGGATCGCCAAGGGACTCAAGGCCCATCCGAAAAAGGAAAAACTCGCCGAGCAGCATGGACGCGCCAAGCAAAGCAAGGAGCACAATCTGCTCATGCGCATGAGTGAAAAGCGTGACGAAGTGCTGCGCTACGCACACGACTTGAGCGTGCCATTCGACAACAACCAAGCGGAGCGAGATCTGCGCATGATCAAAGTGCAGCAGAAAGTATCGGGTTGCTTCCGCAGCGAGCAAGGTGCCGGAGTATTCTGTGCGATCCGCAGCTACCTGTCCACCGCCCGCAAGCACGGCATCCCCGCCATCGACGCCCTCACTGCCTGTTCGCCGGCGACCCATGGATGCCGCCGCGGCCGACCTGAACACTTACCTCTCGGGTGGGGCTCGGCGTGAGGGGGCGGA
>JBGTMM010000667.1:0-6505 GCA_041743635.1 Bythopirellula sp. | reverse complement strand
TGAGCGACTAACGGAGCACCCCAGGCCGTGGGCCGAGGGCAACTCCACAACTTCGTACGCCATGCGCATGTTCGTGCGACCTGAGGGGGAAACGCGATGAAAAAACAATTGTTCAAAACTGTTGTTTGTCTGTTGGCGATTGCTGTTGGGGCGAAATGCTCCGCACAGCATCTCAATTTGGCCTACAACTTGCCGCCTGCCCAGCGGCTAATGGAACCAGGGCCCGGTGTGGGTGGCCCCGGGCCGGGCGTGTTGATGCCTGCCGCCGGCATGGGTAGTGGGGGTGTTGCCCCTGCGATGGCCATGGGCGGTTATGGGCCGGGCTGTCCTCCGATGGGGATGAGCGCGGGGGCGACCTCGCAGATTGCTTTCCTGGGCGTCGAAGGGGGTGAAATCTCCTGGGACATCAGCGGGCAGCAAATCTTCGATTCCACGCCGCTGGTGATGCCGGGTCGGCAGAACTTTCCGCAGGGTGCGATCTACCGCTTAAAACTGACCAACTTGCCGGGACGCGAAGGCGTGGAGCTTTATCCCACGTTGGAAATCGCTCCGGTCACGCCGCGAACCGATGCCTACTTGGCGCATGCGCCGATTCCCATGCAATTTACCGACGAAGACTTGGATCAAGTCTTGAGCGGCAACTTTGTCACCAAGGTGATTTACCTGCCTGATCCCGAGTTCCAAGAACTCGCGCTCTCGGGCGTGGAAACTTTGGTGAGCACACGGCTTGATCCGGGTGTTGATCCGATTGCCGAGGCGGACCGCCGCGGTGCGATCTTGGCGATCTTGCGTATTGGTAACCTTGACCTGCAGTTGGGTGGCGGCGGTGGGATGGCCATGGGTCCCGGCGGTGTGGAGCACGCTCAGTATGCCGAAGGGGAAGAAGGCCAGTATCCTGAGGGTCAGTACCCCGCAGGCGCTCCTTACGAAGGTGTTGCGGCCGATCCGAATTGTTATCCCAACGGCGGGTCTCAAGGTGGTGGATATGCCAGTGGTTTGCAACCTCCGATGGGAATGCCCACCGCCGGGTTCGCTCCGCAAGCGCTGCCTCCCCACATGGTGGCGGGGATGACCACGCCGCAATGGGGAATGCCCAGCGTCGGCACGCCGATTGGCTTGCCGGGTCCTCCCCACATTCCGTTGGGACACGAAGCGGGTCTCACGAGACATGTGATGAAAAACCACACGCGGGTGCTGCTGCCCCCTCCCGTGCATAAGACGACAATCAATGTTAAGCAGCGTCCTGGTATGAACTACCCACGTCCCGTGAATCACGTGAATATTGCCGAAACGAATCGTGCGCCGTTCCGACTGTTCCACGGAACGGTGGCTCCGGCCATACCGACTGCTTTGAGGAGCGCGGCCGCCGCGGTTGCTGGCTGCCACGACGACGAATGCTACGACGGCGAATGCCCCGAGGGCGAGTACGTTGAAGATTGCCAATAGCCACCGGTTTGGTCGAGATGGAGATTTATGACGACGGATTGTACTACTCAGCCATGCGATGCAAATCGCATGTTGGTCGCTGGCTCACTGCTGTTAGCAGTTCTGATTGGTCTAGCGTGCGGCGCGAAAGCGCCGGCTGCGGAAAAATCAGCGCATTGGCACCACGCCGGTGCCATGCCTCCGGGAGCGATTGGCCGCCAGCGGCTGCTGAGGGGTACACCGTTGTTGGGTGCCTGTCAGCCGGTGGAGATTCGTGCCCCGCAAGGAGCACGGATCGCACCGGCGGCAGGGACCACTTTTCTGGAAGGTCACGTTGATCGGTTGATGGTGGGTCTCACCATCGGGCCGGTCTATCGTTTTCGCGTGACCGAAATTCCTGAACATCCGGGAGTCGAATTGTTTCCGACTGTCGAGTTGATCGACCGGTTGTATCCGCCTCCGGGACAGGCGCTCCGTTTTCCAGTGCCGATTGAGCTGACTCAAGAAGAGTTGTCTTTGGCGGCGGAAGGTCGGTTCATTACCAGGGTGATTTATCTCGAAGATCCTGACCTCGCGCCGGCGATTGCTCGCGACGGCCATGAGCAGCCTTGGGTCGAGGCTCGTGCGGGGGATGATCCGCTCGTGATGGCCGATTCCTTGGGTCGCCCCATGGCAATTGTCCGGTTAGGTGGCCGCACACCCGAGGGGGATGAAGCGTCGTTCACGTATGGCGCGGTGCAGCCGATCGTGTTCGACCAACCACCGGGCCATCATCCCAACAAAGCACAGCATCCTAACAATGCACAGCATCATAACCGCGCACAGGCCGACCATGACATGCAGCCGGCAATACCGATTGAAAAAATTCCAATGAAACGCCAAGGAAACCACGAGCGTCAATAGTTTTTTACAAACCACGAATCATACGAATCGAACGAATAATTGCATTCGTGTGATTCGTGGTTAAAATAGTCTTCCGAGGCAAAACTGCCGTGAATACCATCGCACCAGATTGGCAAACCGATTTCTCGCGTTCACCCGCCTGGTTTCGCTATGGCGTGATCGCGGTGGCGACGTTGATCCTCTGTTCTTGTCAGACGGTGAAACCTCAGCAGCCGCAGCAGACGCAAGGCATGCCCGCGGGAATGGAGTTCGGTCCGCAGGGACTTCAAGCCGCCGGGCAGTTGCCCCATACGCTGGCAACCATGGCTCCGGCCGAGTTTCCACACGTTGCCACACCGATGCGGCAAGTGATGCCGGTCATGTATCAGGAAAATCTCAATGTGCCACCTCCCGCGGCTCGTCAGGCGGAGTACGCCGCCGGAGTGACGCCGGTGGGTTGCCAATTGCCGGGCTGCATGGCGTGTGGTGGTGCAGCGAGCGGTTGTGAAAATTGTCCGATGGTCGGGCCGCGTGATGAATATTTGTGCGATGGCGGAGATCATGGACTTCCCGCCGGCGTGAAGGCCGATTGGCGCGTCACGGGGTTGGAACAGGAAGACACCGTGGCCCATTACGACACGGTTGACGGCCGCACGATTATCACGCCGAGCAATCAGGTGTGCATCTACGCCCCACGATTCGGCGTGGTCCGCCGCGTGGTTGATCTGCAAGAGTACGCCCGCTACGATGCGGCGAACGGTTACGGCCAGATCACATCGCTCGCCAAGATCGACGAGAATGAAAAGATCATGACTTCCCTCGCCAAAGTCGAGCCGAACATCAATCGCGGCCGCGATCCCGCGAGCTTACTGAAAGAGCGCCAACAGCCGGGTGAATTGGACCGTGAAGTGCGGTTGCTGGCCGACATCGGCACGCTTGCGCCCTATGCGAATCTGCAAATCGTGAAGGCCGGCATTCTCACGGGTGATGAAAAGGTGAAAATTGCGCGGGCCAGCCTCGCGGCGATCACCTGGACGGGCGACCAGTCGCCGCAAATTACTGTCGACAGCCGCAACGCGGTTGCCGCGGTTAGCGACCGCACACCGGGTGTGATTTATCACCTCAACGAGCCGAACAAGCCTGTCTTGCGGATCGTGAAGCTCGCTTCCTGCGGCTCGGCCAAGCCAGGCGAGATCATCGAATTCACCCTGCGAGTCGACAACATCGGCAACCGCGAGATGGGGAACGTCACGGTCGTCGACAATCTCACCACCCGGCTCGAATACGTAGAGGGAAGCGCCCAGGCGAGCGTCGCGGCCGACTTCTCAACCGAGCCAAACGACGGCGGTTCGGAGGTGCTACGCTGGGAAATCAAAGAACCGCTGGCCAAGGGCACGGGGTTTATTTTGCAGTTTAAAGTGAAGGTGCGGTAGAGACTCGGAAGCGAAATCCTCCAATAAGCACAATTCCCCCACAGTGAGCATCGCATCCGCATCACGCAGCTTACGAACTTTCTCTTCCGGCCCATGCCGCCGTCGTCGCTTCGTCATCCTGAGTCTCCTTGCCCTCAAGGGCGTTTGAGACTCTCATAACACATGGATCACTTTTTGGGGAGCAGGTCACCGTCTTATTGAGTTTTGAGAGATAAACTGTTTAAACGGAGAGACACTCAGCCCGGCAGCGGCAGAACCAGCAACAAGAGCAAATAAAGTGGTAAAACTTCGCCTATCCATACCATCACCAATCCGCGCTAATACTGCTAGAGTAAGCTAACCTTTGAATTAGCGAGGGCAGCACGTACAAGACTGCCAGAAACAGCAGATAGTTTGAACTCCCAAGAAAGGGATAGCGGAACAAGAAGAAAGGCTGCATCATCGACCACACTCCAACCGAGCCAAGCTCAAAAGAAGTAGCGTTGCGCACCTATCAGCCCAAACGACCGATCAGCCCAAACGACCGATCAGCCCGCCTTTCCCGCCGAGCGTTGCTCGACGGCTAAGCGACCGATCAGCCAGTTGCCGCAATCTAGCAAAGTCAAAGTCTCAATGCAATTATTTTTCCCCAAAAACGCCAAACGGCCAAATTTTTTTAAACCACGAATCTAACGAATAACACGAAACTCTTTATTCGTGGGATTCGTGCGGATTCGTGGTTTCCCTCTCCGTGCCCTCCGCGTACTCTGCGTTAAAAATTCCTACGAGCCGGCCAAAAATCATTGTCGAAGATTCGCGCCACGATTTCTAAAATGGGGGCAGCCAACCGGCTGATTCGGCTCTCAAGTCGAACAGGTTCGTTTTTCGTACCCGCACACAAGCCCCAGGACTGCGACCAAAGGGAGAATCAACATCAAAAATCTTCAACAGTATTCCACGAAAACACCCAGCATCTAGTGGTTAGGACGCCACCAACCACTACAGCTAGAAAAGTTTGTGACCTCAAAAATGCCCTTCCCACTCGAAAACTTGAACTTCGCACAAAACTCAACCATCCGGATGCACATTTAAAAAACGCCCTTATCGTCCATACCACACGAAGGATTAAAGTGGTTTGTCGCAAGTTCTTTCCGAAACAGGTTAATCATTTTGTTTTTGCGCTAACAAGTTTCGATAGAACCTGGGGGGCAACATTTACTCCCATGAGGTTCCTGGATTGAAATGGGGATCCTGATGTCTGTTCAAGACCCGGTTCGAGTCAATATCGATCACCTCCGCAGCGGCATCCGGCTCACGCACTCCGTAGTCGATGAGAATGCGGTTATCCTCTTAGCCGCTGGAACCGAGATCACCGAACCGCTCAAGCAACGTCTTATTGATTGGGGAGTCACCACCGGCTTTCTGCATCCCGAGGATGCGGCGCGCATGTTCGCCGCGCCCGCCAAAGGGGGCTCGGACATTTTGGCAGCCACGCCAACCACTTCGATTCTGCAACTCAACGCGCAAATTGCCAACTTCACCGCCCAAGTTTCGCTGAGCGTCAACAACCTCGGCCCGCCGCTCAAGAATCGCCAGCGCCGCGCGGGCCGCGAACCCTATGACCCTCAGCAACGGGAGCGCCTAGTCAGGCAGTTCGCCACCACCAAGAAATTGATGGATACGATGATCCGCCACGCCATCGGAGGTCTCACGCAAGATACCCATGCCGTGCGGGCGGTCGCCAATGGTGCCACAACCGAACTGGTTCAGGATCCCGACCAAACGATCTCCACCTCCGCGGAAGTTCCCCACAATCCAGAAATCACCGAACGAGCCGTGCGCATTGCCGTGCTTGCCATGGCGATTGCGATGGAAATGGGCTGGGACGAAGAATTGATCCGCGAAGTTGGTGCGTGTGGTCTGGTTCACGATTGGGGCATGTTTCGCGTGAGCGAGGAAATTCGCTCCCTGCGCGCTCCACTCTCGACGAGCGACCGTCAAGAGATGACTGAGCATCCGCTGCACACCTTTGAAATGCTCGCAAAAATGCGCGAGTTGCCCGCCAGGGTGCGCATCGCGGCGGCACAGGTGCATGAAAAGCTCGATGGCTCAGGCTACCCTCGTGAGCTCAAAGACGCCGAAATTCATCCTTATGCCAAGATCCTGCATGTCGCGGATGCGTATGTTTCGCTCACCGAACAAACTTGGGGACGACCAGCCTATATCGCTTATGACGTGATGGTTTACCTGCTCAATCAAGTGAAAAACAAAAGCGTTTCCATCGATGCCGTGCGGGCGCTCTTGAACGTGGTTGCCCTGTTCCCGATTGGCAGCCACGTGCAACTCAGCGACGGCACGGAAGCCCGCGTGATTCGCCGCGGCAAGGGGGTCTACACCGAGCCCGTGGTCCAACGAGTCGGGGCGAATCGCCGCGTGCGGACCGATGCCGGCCACTCATCCATCGTCGATCTTTCGCAATCGAAGCTCAAGGTCACCGTGCCGCTCCCTCATCCCACGCGGCAGGAACAAAGGATCGCGGATACTTCGACCTCCGCAGTGCTGTGGGAATAGCTGCTTAGGGAATAGTTGTTTTGAGACATACTTGCTCTGGGAAATATGGCGCTACTTGCCGGCGCCGCTGTAGCGCTGCATCGTGTAGCCCAGCAGGAAAATTCCCACCGACAGCAGCAAAAACTGCAACATTTTTCCCGCGGAGATGTGACCGCCCAGTTGCGCATTCATCGCCAAGGGCGGGATCGCCAAACCGGCGAACTGCAGAATGCGTG
>JBGTMM010000666.1:0-4007 GCA_041743635.1 Bythopirellula sp. | reverse complement strand
ATCGTCTATCCCTTGTTGTTGTTTGCCTTGGGCTCAGCCGTCAGGGACAAGCTCATGCAACGGGTGGAATCCAAGGAGATTCGCTGCGAGAGCCTGCAAATCGTCGATCAACAAGACCCCGACAAGACGCTCGCCGAGTTGAGTTTTAAGCGGGCAATCAACAACGATCCCACCCAATTGGCGGATCGGGTGGGAGCCTTGCAGTTGCGCGATAGCGATGGCAATCAAGTTTGCGATATTGCGACCGATGTGATCGTGGGGCGGATTGTGGCTCGCCAGCTACTTGTGATTGATCCCCAATCCAAGCCGCTCGTGGTGGCGGCTACCGAGCCTCAGCCTGCATTATCGCTGGGCGAGGATGGGGGAGCTATCTCTTATCAAGGAGTGATCTATTTGAACAACCAGCGCTTGGGAATTCGCTTAGCTCCGCCTGTACGTCAAACACCAGCAGAAAAAGCCAATCCCGCACCCTCACCACCCACGGTGGAGGATCCGAAATAGATTTCAGCACAAGGTTGTCGAGTACGCACTTATGATCTCTACTTGACCACCCATGTCTGAAAGGGAATTTTCAGATTTTGACAGCCAAATGCCTAATTGTGTTGCCTCCAGGTGCGGCTACCGGCTAACCTATGTTATCACCACTGCCTGTATAACTTGCGTGATCGTGCTCAATTGTCGTTATGGATAACACGCGGATACAATCCAGCCCGAAGTACACCAATCTCGCGGAAATGGTCGAGGAACAAGCGCGGCGATTTCCCGAACGCACGGCCTTTGCGTTCGAGGATGACGCCGGTCAGACGGAGTCATGGACCTACGCCAAACTCGTCAATCGCTCGCGAACGTTGGGAAGCTGGCTCGCCCAGCAGGTGCGTGTCGGGGATCGCGTGCTCTTGGTCTATCCGCCCGGACTGGAGTTTATCGCCGCTTTCCTGGGGTGCGCCTATGCTGGCGCGCTCCCCGTGCCCTCCACCTCTCCGAAACCGCGTCGGCCTTTGCCACGGCTCGATTCAATTGTCACGGATTGCCATCCCAGTCTGGTGCTGACGCACAGCAGCGTTCTCGGAGGGCTGTGTCTCGACCAGCAGTTACCCGCGATCAGTTCGCTGACTTGGCAAGCGACCGATGAAATCTCAACCGACGAAAATTGCAGCTTTAGGCCCGTTCATCGCTCGCCCGATGACCTCGCGTTTCTCCAATACACATCGGGTTCCACGTCCGATCCTCGCGGCGTGATGGTGAGCCACGGCAATGTGCTCCACAATCTGGAAGCGATTCGCGTTGGTTTTGGATTTCATGGCGATGAGCACCTCCAAGCGGTCTTTTGGTTGCCGGCCTATCACGATATGGGGCTGATCGGCGGAATCCTATCTCCATTGTACGTCGGCGGGACAAGCACATTGATGGCCCCGACCACCTTTCTCCGCAGACCGCAGCGATGGCTGGAACTGATTTCAACGAACCAGGCCTCCGTGAGTGGCGCGCCCAATTTCGCCTATGAATTGGCGGTGCGAAAAACAACCTTAGCGGAACGCGCCGCGCTCAATCTGAGCCCTTGGAAAACGGCTTTCTGTGGGGCGGAACCGATTAATCCCGACACGCTTACAGAGTTCGCCGCCGCGTTTGCCAACGCAGGATTTCGGCCGAGCGCGTTTTTCCCCTGTTACGGTTTGGCCGAATCGACATTGCTTGTCACCGGCGGGAAATCAAGATCTGGCCCATGCATCCTGCAAGTCGATCGCCAGGCGATGCGTGATCGCCGCGTGGTTTGCTTGGCCGAGAAGAACGGCCGTACACAGGCACTGGTCGGCTGTGGGCGCGAGTGCAGCGGTTTGTCAGTCGAAATTGTCGATCCGCTTACTCACGCCGTTTGCGGGACCAATGAAGTGGGCGAAATCTGGGTCCGCGGCGATTCGATAGCCCGTGGTTATTGGAATAAAGAATCTGCCAGCGCCGAAACCTTTCGCGCCCAGATCGCTCACCATGGCTCGGCCCATGCGGGTAACTACTTGCGGACTGGTGATTTGGGCTTTCAACATGACGGAGAATTGTTTGTCACCGGCCGGTTGAAGGATATGATTATTGTTCGTGGTCGCAACCATTATCCTCAAGACTTGGAGCGCACCGCTCAGGCAGCCCATGAAGCAGTCGACTTGGGCGCGGCGTTTTCAGTGAATGTCGCGGGACACGAGGAATTGGTGCTCGTGCATCAATCGCGCCGCGAAAGTCGCCACGCGAATCACGATCAAATGCTTCTCTCCATGCGCACGGCGATTGTCGAAGAGCATGAAATTGAGCCCCATGCGATTGTGCTCATTCGTCCCGCGAGTTTGCCGATGACCTCCAGCGGCAAAGTCCAACGACAACGCTGCCGCGAACAGTTTCTTAATGACGAGTTGACCATTACGGCCCAATGGTTCAAGCCTTGTTGCGATGACGACGATCTGGAAGGCTTAGCAACGAAAGTCGCAGGACCTCCGGTATTTCTGGACCGTCTCGCTCAGATGTCACCTGCACAATTTCAAGCCGATTTGCTGGAATGGTTAATGAGTTGGTTAAGCGTTAGGGCGAATATCTTGCCGGGAACAATGCAGGCTAACACGCCGTTTGCTCAATTGGGCATCGATTCACTCACCGCCTTGGAGATCAGTCAGGAACTCGATCAACTTCTCAGCCTGCACTCCCCCCCGATGGTGATGTGGAGCTGCCCCACGCCAGCTGATTTGGCGGAATATCTCGCGGGCGAACTGCATAAGAGCGCCGCGCATAGTCAGTATGCGAGTTCTCGATTTTCCCAGCCACGGAGTGGCGACAGTGAATAGCCAAGCGGCGTGAACTCCTGGATACGTTGTGCAAACAAACAGGTAGCCCCGAGAGGGCGTAGGTTGGCAACAAAAAATGCATTGCCAACCTGGAAAAGTTGACCAAATTGGAAATTCTTGCCGGAATTATTTTTTGAGGAGGGATTTTTGGGCCAGCCCGAAGGGAGTTTGACCACTCGGTGTTTACTTACCATTCGGCGAGAAGGACCAACAAAAAATGCGCAGGCAGAATTCCTGCCCACGGCTTGCCTATATCTTGCCGTGCGACTCGTTGAGTCGCGGCTCACAATCGCTCAGGTTCCGAACTCTGGCCGGCGACGGCCCAATTGGCTCTGCAAACGCTGGACGATCGCGCTATGCATTTGGCTCACCCGGCTTTCGCTCAGGTCGAGCGTCGAACCAATTTCCTTCATCGTCATCTCTTCGTAATAGTAAAGGATGATGATGAGCCGTTCGTTGCGATTGAGTCCCTTAGTCACCAATCGCATGAGGTCGGACTTTTGTATCCGCCGCGTGGGATCCTCGCCCTTTTTGTCTTCGAGAATGTCGATCTCGCGGACATCTTTGTAGCTGTCGGTCTCGTACCACTTCTTGTTCAGGCTGATGAGGCCGACGGCGTTGGCGTCGGAGATCATCTTTTCCATTTCGGCGAGCGGGATGCCCATGTGCTCGGCGAGCTCGTTTTCGTTGGGGGCGCGGCCGAGGGCGACTTCGAGCGTTTTGAGACCTTCGTTGAGCTTGCTCGCTTTGGAGCGGACGAGTCGGGGGACCCAGTCCATGCTACGAAGCTCGTCGAGCATGGCGCCGCGGATGCGGGGGACGCAGTAAGTTTCAAACTTGACGCCGCGGCCCTGGTCGAAGGCGTTGATGGCGTCCATCAGGCCGAAGATGCCGGCGGAGATGAGGTCGTCCAGTTCGACGCCGTCGGGCAGGCGTTGCCAGATGCGTTCGCCGTTGTATTTAACCAGCGGGAGGTAATGCTCGATGAGCGCGTTGCGAAGTTCCTTGCGGCTGGGATCTTTTTTAAACTGCTCCCAAACGTCCGCGATGCCCTCGGGGGTGCATTTCTTCGCGGTCAGCATCATCGTCGTCGTCATTGCCATCCTCCGTGATGAGCAAGCCGCCCGTGGTGCGGCGGCGTGATTTATTGGGCGAGAATCCGTTCTCGGGGAAGCTCTTAGC
>JBGTMM010000665.1:0-1549 GCA_041743635.1 Bythopirellula sp. | reverse complement strand
GGCCATCTCTTCGATTTTTCCGGCGTCTTGCAGCGGGTTGAACTCAAGGGCTGGTGCCCGGCGGATCAGTTTGATCGCTTGCTCGCCTGTTTCGGCTGGCCCCAAGTGGCGATTGGCTACGAAATGGTTCGAGAAGGCACGCAACTCACCGAAAACGAATTTCGCCAAGCAATGTAGAATTCCACGGCATAAAGAGTGCAAGTTAAAACCCCAGCCGGACCGCCACGCGGTCCGGGAATTCCTGCATTCTTTCAAAAGGAGAAAACCATGAGTCACGCCAATACCAAAAATCCAGCCACCGGCGACATGTTCCGCTGCGAGAAATGCGACTTCGAACTGCAAGTCACCCAGGAATGTGATTGCGACAAGCCTTGCGTGGATTTGCGCTGCTGCGACCAGTCGATGAAGAACGTCACCTCGCAGGAAGTCCCCAGTTCCGTGGGCAAATAACGGCGAGCCCCAAATTCCAACAACACAGCAGCGGGCGGTGCGCGCTTTTAATTGAGGTTTATTCGCTCACGAAACGTGTCTTAAACCGATATTCCACGCTCTTGAGCGGCACGCCCCAACGGCTTTGAAAATTGATGTGCTGCGGACTGTTGATGCCGATGTGGTACTCATGATCGGCCTGCAACTTCACAGTACTCGCCACACGCGAGCTTGACCGGCAACACGCAAGTTCGTTTGTCGCGCCAGTGGGCTTTCTTATCCGCATCAGCCGGCGGGAAAAACGGTTTCCCTCCGGTCCAACTCATGCCCTTCTCCATATCGCGATCAAAAGTCACGGTGATTTCCGTCAGTTTCGGGTCAACATCCGTCGCCCCGATGGTCGGCGTTGTCGCGACAATCCACGCAGGCAAGGGAGCCGCGGCTTTTTCTTTCTGTGCCGAAGTCGCGCCGTGGGCGGTGTTGATGAGTACCGCCAAAAACAAAAGAACCGTTGAAGATTGGCATCTCATATTCATTCTCCAATCGTGGGGAAGATTAATCCCAGACACGAAGCGACCGGAGAGATCGCTTGCCATACTGCGCTGAACATACACTCAATAATGAACCGAGGCAAGTAGATGCGTTGGAGGGCGGGAATCTAAATCGACTCCGCTTGGGTGCCACTGCTGGCTCGCCAAGCAGTGTCTTTACCGCAACGCGGTTACATACCGTAGCCCAGGGTCGTCGGTACTCCGGCGCACCCTGGGTGAATGATCCATCCTCCCCGCGGCCGAACAACACGCGCGGCGTACCAAGTGGGCGTAACCGAGGCTGCAATTCATCCGCGTTCCATTTCGTCCTCGGTCATGCCCGACGGCCCCCGACGATTTCGCCTCGGACGATGATCACGGTGGTCTACGATACCCAGGGTGGCGAAAAGCACTCGCCGGAGGCTCGACTTTTCTGACCCTGGGCTACGGGGTTGAACGCCTTCGGCGTAATTGTGCCTTCTCTCACAATCCGCAATCTGACATCCGATATTCATAAATTCTTTGACCTGTCATTCCCGCGCAGGGTCTGCCCTCGAGGAGGCAGGGGCGGGAATCCAGTTTCTACCGCA
>JBGTMM010000664.1:0-4945 GCA_041743635.1 Bythopirellula sp. | reverse complement strand
TCAGGCGTCATGCCGATTATTTTCGCGAGCAGCCTGTTGATGCTCCCTGCGTTGATCTTTACGCAACTCGATTATGTGGCGTGGGATACAGGCGGCATTTGGGACAATTTTTTTGCCTGGGCGGCTGATGCCTTCTCGCGGGATTCGTTTGCGTACGTGCTGTTTTACGTAGCGCTGATTTACTTTTTCTGCTACTTCTGGACGGCGATTACCTTTAATCCGAAGGATGTCTCCGAGAACTTGAAGAACTACGGGTCGTTCATCCCGGGCTATCGCCCCGGCAAACGGACGGCCGACTATCTGGAAAAAGTGATGTACCGCATCACTTACGTGGGTGCCGGCTTTTTGGCCTTGGTTGCGGTCATCCCCACGGTGATTTCCACTTGGATGGGTGTCCCTTATGGGGTTGCCAGCTTCTACGGTGGAACGGGTCTGTTGATTGCCGTGAGCGTTGCCTTTGATTTGGTGCAAAAGATCGACAGTCATTTGGTGATGAGAAACTACTCGGGCTTGCTGGAAAAATCTTAGGGACTGCCGGCGAGACTGATCTACAACAACCCTTGCGCCAGGTGAGCGGGGTAGGGAACAAGGTTGTCATGCGGATCGTTTTTATGGGGCCTCCGGGCGCGGGGAAGGGTACTCAGTCCTTGCGGTTGGCGGAAAAACTTGCAATCCCCAAACTCTCCACCGGCGACATGCTGCGTGAAGTCGTAGCCCAAAAGACCGACGTAGGCCTCCAGGCCGACGAGTACATGGTCCAAGGCCATCTGGTCCCCGACGAACTTGTGGAACACATCGTCTTTGAGCGGCTGCGTGACACGGATTGTCAGAACGGCAGCATCATCGACGGCTTCCCACGGACCGTGCCCCAAGCCGAGGCTCTCGACGAGTGGTTCGCTGAACATCAAGAGCCGCTGTGCGTCGTGATCCAAATCTATGTGCCGCTTGATGAATTATTGCGGCGCCTGGCCGGTCGTGGCCGTGAGGACGATCACCGTGCGATCGTTGCCGAACGGCTTAGGCAGTTTGATGAGCTCACCCAGCCGTTGTTGGAGTACTATCGGAAGCAAGGCATTCTGCACAGAATCGATGGTGTTGGTAAAACCGACGAAGTCTTCGCTAGAATTATGGCGGCGGTCGAAGAAGCCGTGACAACGGCAAGCAGAAAGAGAGCGTGACCGAGCAACTCGCGGTCAAGAGTACGTCAGGCGCCGTCAGCATCCACCATGATTCACTTGAAATCACCACGCGAAATCGGCTTGATGCGCCATGCGGGATTGGCCGTTTGGAGGGCGCACCAAATTGTCGGTGAGATGATTCAACCAGGAGCGACCACCGCCGAAGTCGACCGAGCCGTACAGGAGCATTTCGCTAGCTTGGGGGCGGTCCCGCTCTTCATGAATTACCCGAACTCCGCCAAGAAGAAGCGGCCCTTTCCCGCGGTGACTTGCATGTCGATCAACGAGGCCGTGGTGCATGGTATTCCCAATAACAAACCACTCAAAGAAGGGGACATTGTCAGCGTCGACACGGGTTGCCGATTGAACGGTTGGTGTGGCGACGCGGCCTACACGTACAAAGTGGGGCGCGTGTCGAGCGAAGTTCAACGGCTTTTGGACGTGACCGAGGGGACATTGGAATTGGCGATTGAGCTTTTGAGCGAGAAAAGCTATTGGAGCCAAATTGCCGAGCGGATGGCCCAGTACGTGGCGGACCATGGTTATTCGTCGGTGGAAAATTTTGTCGGTCACGGCATCGGCCGAGAGATGCACGAAGATCCGCAGGTGCCGAATTACGCAAGTCGTAGTTTACGGGGGAGTGCCGACTTTCGGATCGAGCCGGGCTTGGTGATCGCGGTCGAGCCGATGGTGAACATCGGCACGAAGCGCGTGAAAATCCTTAAGGACGACTGGACCCAGGTGACCGCCGATGGCAAATTCAGTGCCCACTTTGAGCACACCATCGCGATCACATCTGACGGACCGGCGCTACTAACGATCGCTCCCACTCCCGCCGAGATGGCGGAAATGGCGGTTTAGGGGCTGGGGAGACGACGCCAATTTTCAATTCTCGGCAAAACGCGCGACAAAAGCGTGTTTTCCCCTAACTGGGAGGCCTTGAACAACAGGGCCAAGAAGGGCTATATTCATATGTTTCGCGAGCACCTGTTGCTCGCAGGTGTGGGAGTGAGCGATGAAAGTTCGAGCCAGCGTCAAGCGCATATGCGATAAATGCCAAGTGGTGCGCCGTCGCGGCGTGGTTTACGTCGTTTGCACCAATCCGCGTCATAAGCAACGGCAAGGTTGAGTTTTAGCGATGTTGCGATGCATTGAGTGCCGCGCATTCGAATGTTGCTTGGCGCGCTCGTTTTGTTTGAGATCATCCTGTATTTGTAAAGCATCCTGCAATCGTCGTGTTGCGATTGCGATTTTTTGGAGTCAGTGACAGATGCCGCGTTTGTTAGGTGTTGATATTCCGACAGATCGTCCCACAGTTATCTCATTGACCTATCTCTACGGAGTGGGCCCGAAGATCGCTCGTGAATTGTGCAACAAGGCTGGCATCAACCCCAACGCTCGTGCGCGCGATTTGGGTGAAGACGAAGTCGCTCGACTGGCGGCATTGCTGGACAAGGATTACACGGTCGAAGGCCAGTTGCGGCGGCAAGTGAGTCAAAACATTTCCCGCTTGCGCGACATTGCCTGCTATCGGGGTATTCGCCATCGCCGCGGTTTGCCCGTTCGGGGACAGCGCACAAAAACCAATGCCCGCACTCGCAAGGGACCGAAAAAGACGGTCGCCGGCAAGAAGGGCGTAAAGGATCTTCGCTAATCGGATTGGCGATATTCTCAATTAAATCACTAATCAGCAATTGAATTTTTGGAGAACGGCTTACAGTGGCCAAACAAGTTAAACCAACCAAGGTGAAGAAGAAGACCGTGCGTCGCAACGTGACCGTGGTCATCGCGCACATTAAATCGACGTTTAATAACACGACTGTGACGATCACCGACACGAAGGGCGACACGCTGTGTTGGGCGAGCGCCGGCACAAGCGGTTTCAAGGGAAGCCGCAAGAGCACGCCGTTCGCCGGCCAAAGCGCCGCTCAGCAAGCGGCCGAAAAGGCGAAGAAGTTTGGGGTCAAGGACGTGGAAGTCAAAGTCAAAGGTCCCGGGAGTGGTCGAGAGAGCGCAATCACCGCGCTCGAAGCCGCCGGACTGAAAGTGAAATCCATTGAGGACGTGACTCCGCTGCCGCACAACGGTTGCCGTCCCCGCAAGAAGCGGCGCGTGTAAAAATCACGTTGCCCTCATGTTTAATAAAATGCAGCCGTACATTTGTTACCTGACCATTTGCAAAGATTGATTCATGGCTAGATATACCGGACCTGTTTGCCGTCTGTGTCGTCGCGACGGCTTGAAGTTGTTTTTGAAGGGCATGCGTTGCGATAGCTCCAAATGTGCCATCGACCGCCGTCCGACGCCGCCGGGTCAGCAACAGGCGAAGCGCGGCAAGCAAACGGACTACGGCCTGCACTTGCGTGAAAAGCAAAAGGTGAAGCATTATTACGGCGTTTTGGAGCGTCAGTTCCGCCGCTATTTTGAGAAGGCCGAACACAGCAAAGGCAACACGGGTGACGCTTTGATGGGTTTGCTGGAACGCCGCTTGGATAACGTGATTCACCGCATGGGCTTTGGCGCAAGTCGGGCTGCTGCCCGGCAGTTGGTCAACCACGGACACGTGACGGTCAATGGCCGTCGTTGTGACATTTCGAGCTACATGGTCAACGTGGGCGACGTGATTCGCGTGAAGAATCGTGCCAAGAGCCTTGATTTGGTTCGCGGCGTGTTGGCCGACCACACGAGCAACGTCCCCGATTTTCTCACTGTTTCCGGGGGCGATATCCCCGAGGGAATCGTGAGCCGTTTACCCTCGGCCGGAGATGTTTCGTTGCCGGTGCAAACACAGTTGATCGTCGAATTGTGTTCGCGTTAATTGATATTCCTAGGCAAACGCGTCCTTTCGGACTGGTCACTTAAGTGCCCAGTCCAATGCAGCAAACTTGAAGGGGTGGAGGTATCCGATGCATATCCGCTGGCGTGGACTGGAATTGCCGAGCAAAGTGATTTGCGAGGCCGAAACGTTATCTGCAACTTATGGAAAGTTCATAGCCGAGCCGTTTGAGCGCGGCTTTGGCTCGACCGTGGGCAACGGCCTGCGGCGTGTGCTGCTTTCGAGCCTCGAGGGAAGTGCCGTCACGCAGATCAAGGTGCACAACGCCCAGCACGAGTTCACCACGATTCCCGGCGTCTTGGAAGACGTCACCGACATCGTGCTGAACATCAAATCGCTCGTGGTGAAGAACTACAGTGATTCGACGAAAGTCCTGCGCGTTGAGCGCAATACGGCCGGTGCCGTGACAGCCGCCGACATTGAAACCGACGATTCGGTCGAAGTGATCAACAAGGACCTGGTGATCGCTAACCTAACCGACAATGTGCCGTTTGTCGTGGAAATGGTGGTTGAGAATGGCCGAGGGTATGTGCCGTCAACCGAGCATGGGGCGAACATTCAAGAAATTGGCATCATTCCCATCGACGCGATTTTCAGCCCCGTGAGCCGTGTGCGCTACGCCATCGAAGAAACTCGCGTCGGTCAGAAGACGAACTACGACAAGTTGGTGCTGGAAGTGCAGACGGACGGCTCGATTAATCCTGAAATGGCGATGATCGAAGCCGCGAAGATTCTGCGGAAGCATCTCACACCGTTCGTGCAATACACCGAGTTAGGCCCGCAAGTCCATGCTCCCTCGCGGAGTGGTGGCGTTCTGTCGATGGATTCCGCTCTCGAATCGAAGCTCAACATGAGTATTTCGGAAATGAATCTTTCGGTGCGGGCCAGCAATTGCCTGGAGGCTGAACACATCATGTTCGTGCGCGATCTC
>JBGTMM010000663.1:0-15433 GCA_041743635.1 Bythopirellula sp. | reverse complement strand
CGGTATGCGGGTCGTCACTGGCAAAAAATAAAGTTCCACGCCAGAGACGGCAACGTCGGTCTGCTTGCCGATCGCTGAATGCTTATCAAGAGTTTGTGGTGCGCTTTGCGGAGTCATGGAGTTTATCGTCAACGTGCTAAGATGCTAACGTGCTAAGGTGCTCGAGTTGTTCGGGAGAACGCACGGAATCAGGTTTCCCAAGTTTGCCGCGTGGTACGATTCAACATGGCAGTCGCCTCTTCGTTGTCGACAATCCGCTCTTCAACGGGATCCCATTTCAAGCTTGTCTTGAGCCGCAGGGCAATATTGCCCAAATGGCATACCGTGCCGCTGCGGTGACCGATCTCGACGGGCGCCATGGGCTCTTGGCGCGATTTGACGCAATCGATGAAGTTGCGTTGGTGATCTTCGTTGCTGATGTACACTTCTGGAACATCAGGGCCGAAAGTTGCCGACTTCAACTTTTCTGGAATCGTCACGAAATTGCGACCTTGATTCTCAATTCTCACCGAACCCTCGGTGCCTTCAAACACGCAGCGGACCTCGGGCGATCCAGTCATGCACTCCAGAACCACGCCATTGTCATAGGTGCAGCGGAAATGGGTATAAGTGGCGGCATTGAACAGACTGCCTTCGGGAAGAAAGTCCGCGTAAACATGCTCGACTTTAACAGGCCCCGAGTTATCCATGCCCAGCCCCCATTGAGCCATGTCCAGCGAATGCGCACCAAAATTCGTAACCTGCCCGCCCGCATAGTCGTAGTTGAACCGGAATCGGTACAGGCAGCGATCTTTGTGATAGGCAGCGTCGGGAGCGGGACCAAGCCACAGCTTGTAATCAAAGCCGGGTGGAACCGGCGTTGGTTCCCAACCCGGACCCGGGCCAACCATGTTGTGCCTGCCCACGTTGGCGATCACCCGCGTGACTTTGCCGATGCCCCCGCTCTTGACCAATTCGACGACCTTTTTCACATTCGCATTGGATCGTTCGTGGCTGCCCGTCTGCAAAATGCGTTTGTGCTTGCGAACCGACTGGACCATGGCTTGTTGATCGCCAATCGTGAGCCCCAGCGGTTTCTCGCAGTAGATGTCTTTGCCAGCCTCGGCGGCCATCACCGTCATGATGCTATGCCAGTGGTCGGGAGCGGAAATCACCACCGCATCAATATCCTTGCGGTCGAGAATCTCGCGAAAGTCGTTGTAGGCTTCGCAACCTTTGTAAGAGCCGGCTTCGTTTTGCTTGGCGTAATGATCCTCAACTTCCTTGCGAGCCGGTTCCCGGCCATAAAGCTTTTTTGGGTCTTTATAGCCGTCGCTCCCCTTGTTCACATCGCAAACGGCCAGAATCTGACACTCGGGGTTAGTGAGAAATCGCTGCATCACGGGCAAACCTTGGTTGCCCACGCCGATGCAGGCGAGCGTAATGCGATTGCTGGGGGCACTTGCGCCGAAGACTCGTGAAGGCACAAAATAGGGAACGGCCAATGCCGCGCCTGCGAGGGACGTTTTTAAGGCGTCGCGGCGGGTGACGGTTCCGCGGATCTTATTGGTGGACATGGCTTTAATTCCTGTTTCTAAAACCTTTGTGGGGATTCGTGCGGATGCGAAGGGAAATGCAAAAAACGCTACCAAAAATAAACAACGCCAAACCCAAGGGTTCTGGTACGGCCACGGCCTGCAAAATCGGCGGCGGGGAGAATTCACGTTGCCAAATCAGAAAATCACGGCCATCGACGTCGCCGTCTCCGTCGGCGTCACCCTGCGCGAGCGTTGCAGGTGAACTCATGCCGTAGTTTAATTGCCAAGCCATCAAATCCGTTCCGTCGACGTAACCGTCCCGATTAAAGTCCGACGCGGCATACACGATGTCAAAAAGATCATCGAGTTCCGACGCAACCAAGGACTGATCGAGGTGCAACACGAAGGCGTCGAAATCGGCGTTCTGTTCGCGCTTGCCGATGCGAAACTCCAGCGGCACGTTCACATTGGCCGCCGAGATGACGAACGTCCCGCCGACCTCCCAGTTGTAGGGGCCCGCCGTCGACAAATTCTCGGTCACAGTGGGGTCGACGCCGAAGGCGTTGGGCACATAAAGACTGTCGGAGCTGCCGCTGGTGCCGCGGGCCCGGTAATAGGCACGATAGGTTCCGGCGGTTTGGAAATGCACGTCGTAAGTGGCGAGCGCGTCGTGCGTTCCCGGCAGATTGACGATTGAACCTGCCGGCGCTTTGAGGGCTTCACCGCCCAAGGCATCCGCCGCCGTCGTCACGGTCCACATGTCGCCATCGCCGTTGGGGTCGGAAAGGGCGCTGAAATCCTCGGCCTGAAGTGCGAAGCCATCGGCGAAGAAACCGCCACCGCCACCCGGCGGCTGGTCGGGGGGACCGGCGAGCCAAGCGGGCCCGACATCAGTGCTCTTGAGCGGCTTGCGGACAATCGTGGCCAGGGAAAACTCATCGGCGCCCACGTCAAACAAGTCGATCCGCGCTTGTCCGTCCATGTCAGCCAACACGTATTGCGAATAGTTGCCAACCGCGGCGTCCCGGGCGGGGCTGGTCGCCCCGAGTCGCCAAATGTCGTTCGAGTCCAATTGAAGCTGCGGATCGATGACGGTGATTCCTGCGTCGCCATTCTTCGGACCCAAGCCCCCCCCAAAAGCGATGTTGCCTTCCCAAGTCCAGCCGGCCCCTTCATTGCCTTCAAAGATCGTCGGTCCGTTGCTCCGAAACAAATTGTTCGCCACGGTGACATTTTCCGCGAGCAGTGTGCGACCGCTGCTGCCGAGCCCGTCGTCAAAGGTCAGCATGATGCCGGTCGTATTGACAAGCGTGTTGTGGGCGATGACCGCGTCTTTCACCTGATAGTAGCCGCTGAGGGGCGAACTGGGAACGCCGGCGGAAATAGATATCGCGCCACCGGCGCGATCGTCAACATTGGCGATGTAGTTGTTGACGATCGTCTGCCGCTCGCCGATGACGCGAATTGCTCCGCTATTGTTTTTGTTCTCGCCGAGAAAGAAATTTCCCTCGACAAGAGTATCATTGCCATGTCTGAGAGTGAGTGTCCCCGCCGATTCCCGGAAAGTATTGTAGCGATAGGTATTATGGCCCGACTTGTTCGAGATGATTTCAATCTCGCCATCCAGCCGTTCAAAGAGATTATTTTCCACGGTGGTATAAGAATCGCCGAGCGAATCGGTGCTCGTGCCAATGCGGATGGTCTCGAATCCGTTGGGATCGCTGGGATTCACCGGCACGGGGCGATCGAGGAAGTGATTGGCGTCGATTAAATGATTGTCCGTACTTGCAAGATCTCGCCGCACGACGACCGTCACGCCTGAATGATTCTGATTCTCGAATCGATTGTGATCCACACGATTGTTCTGACCAAAGAGTTCGACCCAATGATACCGGTCGTCGATGTTCGTGGGGTTGTAGCCAATAATGGCTGAGTTAGTCAGTCGGCTATTGGTCGCCTCACCGAGCGCGCCGCGGAATTCGACGATGGCGTTGGAATCGTGCGCAAGAGCGCCTCCTTCAAATCTTAAGCCGTCGGCCACGAGCCAACTACCGGAAATATCAAGCGTCGAATTGCCATTAAGTAATACTTGCCCAGGCGTTTGGGCGCGCAATGTGATCGGGTTGGCCGAATTGCCAAATCCGGCAAAACTGATCTGCTGGTTGTTCCAAGTGCCGTCGGTCATGATGAGTGTGTCACCAGGCATGGCAAACTGCATTGTGGAAGTGATTTGCGCAGCCGACGAAACCAGAAACTCGGCCGCAAAATTTTTATCCGCGCACATGGCCAACACCGCAATCGCGACGATTGCTCCCCACAGGCAGTAGTCCCGTTTAACCCCTCCCGGCTTTTCTAAACGCGCGAGACGAGTCATTGCACAAATGGCTTGCCGCCATCCCAGGTGAGTTCAATCTTCAAATCATCCGTTGGCTCGGTGATCTCGTACTCAAGTTCGGAAGTGCGAAAATCGGCGTATTTTGGTGGTGCCATCCACCGCACCTTGCTGGCACTAATGACTTCCATCGCGGAAATTTGTGCGCGGTGCTTACCCACAACGACTCCGTCTCCACCGTCGTAACAAGTGAGGGTAAATTTTCCTTGCGGATCAAGTTTGCCCGAGGAAGGACGCGCTCCGTCGGGAACAAATTTAATGTTGCCCACCGTCAGTGGCTGGCCATCAATCAAGACTTGTCCGGAAACCGTCACGCGCGTGGGTCGGCCATCGCCGCAACCCACCTGGAGCAGCAAGATCACCAACAGCAGAGCAAATCGCGGGCACACTAAGCCACTCAAGCGGCCGCGGGGCAAAGGGAAGGATGCGAGATTCACTTCTCGGGTGACTCCTGTTCCTCGGGCGACTCGTCCACCGGCGCTTCCTCAGATGCTTGATCCGAGGTCGATACTTCCGAATTTGATTCATCCTCATCCGCCTCGGACAACTCGTTGCCCTCCCAAGTGAGGTCCACAATCAAATCTTTCTGGGGACCGTTGATCTCCATTTCAATCTCCGAGGTACGGAAATCGGCGTACTTGCTCGGAGCCAGCCACTCCACTTCGTCGGCGTCTTCATCAATGATTTTTGTCGCCGAGACCGCGACGCGGTATTTGCCGGGGGCAACTCCCTGCTGGTTCGGAGCGGGCGATAGCGACGACTCCGCTAAATTAAAGGTGCCATCCGAAAGAATCGCACTTGTGGCGGGCCGGCCTTTCTTGGGGACAAAACGAATGGAGCCCATGGAGAGTGGCTCGCCATCGATTAGTACTTTCCCCGCGACGGGATAGCGCACCGACTGCTCACCACATCCCAGTAGGGCGGTTGCCAAGAGCGATATGCCGAACGCTAGCGAGGCTTTGCTTACATTTGCGAGAAACATTGGCTTCATCGTTCCCTAAATTCCTGTTCAAAAATGCCGCTTCAATCGCCCGTGCAGGCTTGTTTGTCGATGACGTCCATCGCAAGGGGAGCTCCAGCGATCGTCGACAAGTTTTGATAGAGATCAAGATCGATGGATTCTTCCATGAAATCGACATGCCCGTCGACATAAACGAATTGCGCCCCACCGGGATGCCGGCTGGCGAACGCGCCATTGACGATGTCATCCGCATCGACACGGAGTGTCTCGACCCAGGGCGGTGTATTCAAAGCGACCGTGGTTGTGCGAAAACAATCGAGATAACGAAGCACATAGGTCCAGATATTGTGCGTTGTCGCTTCGTTTGGAAGCCCTTCGTTAATAATCCCTTTGGAGGTTTCGATCACCTCTCCCACTGAGATGGTGTTGCTGGTCCCATCTTCAATCTGCTTGAGCGCCACCTTCGTATAATACAGGTGAGGGCCAGTGTTATGATGCTTGGTCATGCAGGCATTGACCGGAGTATAGAGCGTGCCGCCGAGGATGCCGCGATGACCAGCGACAAAGGCGTAAGAAGCCACCGCGGGGGCGGGAGTACCGAACGAACCGTCCTCCAAATGAAGTTCGCTTCCTTCAGAGGGGCAAATGAAACCTCCAACGCTGGTGGCGATGGCCTCGCTGCGGGCAGGAGTTCGCCATTCTACTCCGGGGGTTCTATACGTGCTGGCCGGCCAAATACTGTCAAGTTCGTAGATGTCCAACTTGTCAAATAAAGCAGTCAACTCAATATAGGGCAGCATCAAAACAAACCCGCTGGCACCGGATCGCTCGACAGCCGTTCGTAAAGGCCGCATTTCTCTGGAAGCGGTCGAATCGGGCCCCAGCCGGGCTGTCACTAAGTGGCCGTTGGTACCTTCAAAGTTCAAGTCGGCTAGGCCCACTTGTTTGAGATTGTTGGAACACGACATCCGCCGCGCCGCTTCGCGGGCGGCCTGCACCGCTGGCAAGAGGAGAGCGACCAAGACGCCGATGATCGCGATCACGACCAAGAGCTCCACCAAGGTGAAACCGCGAGCAGGTCGTCCTCTCTGTCCCGTCCTTGATGTTAAGTTGGCGCACATGGGTCCGCTCCTTAAAAAGGAAAAAGTAAACAAGTGTCTAAAATCGTTTTAACGAAGGAAGGTGTCAAAAATATCTTCGGCTTGATCGAGAACTGACCATCGTCAGGGGAAGGTTTCCCTACGCCGCAGGCGTTAAATCTTTCAGCCCAGGGTTGGTCGCTCCTAGCGACTACCCTGGGAAATCGGATCAAGGTTCCTCGTACCCTGAAAGGGTTCTGGCTCCTAATAACGATGAAACCCTTTCAGGGTATTGCACTTCTCGTGGCATCTCCGACCCAGGGTAGCTCGCTAGCTCGCCAACCCTGGGCTGAATGACGTAATGCCTTCGGCATAAATCCCCTCCCTTGCGGGAGGGGCTAGGGGAGGGTCTTCGAACTACGCCGTCTCCTTTTAATTACTAAAAGTTACAAGTTATTGACCCAGTTCAAGCGCTCCGACGCCGCCGGCTGGCCAAAGCCAGTGACGCAGCGAGTCCCAATAAGACAAACGATGCCGGTTCGGGGATGGCAAAAAACTCGACCTTGATGTTCGAGAAGTCGATCCCGTTATTCGGTTCTCCCGGCGTGGCCGATGTACCGAAGATGTTCGAATTCGCATGAAAACCGAGAAAGCCAAAACTCGCTGAGTCGAACACGTCCGTCACGGAGTGAGTCGCTGTTCCCAATGTGCCCGGGCTTAAGGTGCCCGAGATTTCCATTTCGGTGGGGCTGATCCGGGTGACAGTCAATGAACCGGTGTAAGTCGTGTTGGGAGCGAACTGATAGGCGCCGTCGGGTCCGCTTGAGCCGACATTGGTGAAACCAGTGTTCGTTTGCAACAGACGTCCTGATGGAGTGGCTGTCGTTGCATCATGCTCGCGGAAATTAAGGTCATCTAAGCCAGTGGCGGTGACGTCCATGTCCATCATGTAGCCGGGCAAACCAGCGGTTGGGGGCGCGGCCGCGCTCCATCCATAAACGTCGTTGGGCGCACCCGAGGAAGCCGCTACGTTGGCATCCAACGCCGCGCGACCCAGCGTGTCAAACAGCCCGACTTTGAATGAAGCAGACGACGGAGTTCGGGGGGTCGTCGCCGGCGTCGTGAAAGTGTACGTGGCCACGAGCTTGTCACCGACACTGGCCAATGTTTGAGTTGGAAAGACTGTGTGGATCCCGCGACCCGATGATCCAGTGACTAATCCCAGCGATCCGGGGGCAATTTCAATCCCACTCGGTGAACTGGACGTCCACCAATTCGTATCCAACGCGCCGGTTTTGGCAACATTGCCATCCGCGAAACTGTCGTCAAAGATCAGAGTCGCCTGGGCAGTGGGTGCCATCGCCAGCAAAGCGCCAGCCAGGATGCAGCCAATCGGCATCCAGTTCATACTCAGGTGCTTCATACGGTGAAAATTCATTAGACTTTCTCCCAAAAAAGGTGTTCAGGGCCGATCAAGTTGTTACGTTTGCCACTTCTCAAGTTAAAGCAGTTTCAATAACCGGGGGCTAACGCCCCGCGGCTGATTAATTAGCCGCCACGCGCTAGCGTCCGGTTCTAGTTGGTGTTTTTGAAACCGATTCTAGTTTTTGTTATTCTCAACATATCCGCTTGCGCAGTCCCCCCGCCAATAATCCGCACAAGGTCAACAGCAACCAAGCACTCGGTTCGGGAACAGCGTTAACCGCTGCCAACGGGCCATTGGTATAAGCCTCCTGCCAATCTTCGAGGTCACCCGGGCTGAACGGATCAGGCGAGCCGCCGCGCTGCCACAGTAAAAAGTCGCGGCCATCGGCGTCGCCATCGCCATCAAAATCGCCGGGTATTCCTGCATTGCTGCCAAAGATTTCTAGCTTGAAGTTGTCGATCAACAGGTCCACGTCGTCGAGGCCTGTATTTCGAAGCGCGAAATAGTCCCAGGAATCGCTTGAAATGCCAGGGATCATTCCGCCCATGCCGTCGTCCTGCATGGCAGGCTCGGAGTCCGATAACGTGTATGAGATGCCGGTCGCCCGGTCGGTCGCAGTGAGGATCGCCAAGATGGTATCGCCGGGCGTAATGTCGGTGGCTCGCTCCAGGGTAAGTGACAGGTTGTAGACCTTGCGGACGTCGAGATTGACCAAACCGAAGTCGCCCGCTCCGGGAGCAGACTCCTGGGGCACAGCGACAGTATCAATATCGCCGGTTCCTTGCATGAGGCGTTTGTCATTCGGATCTGCTCCAGGCACATTGGTCTCTTCGCGGATGCGCCAGCCACCCCCGTTTGGTATAATCGGTGGGAAAGAGCCGACGGGGTTTTCCAAGATGACTGCACCATACCAACCTCGGTCATTCGTACTGCCGATGTCACTGCCCGTAACGGCAATATTTCCCCGCGTGCCATCAAAGTAACCATCATCCTGCCCAAAGACGGCAGGCGTCTGGGTTACTGGGGCCATGGTGTCGCGGCCAGCCACGGGGTTGGTATCGCCGAGCTGGCTGTCCGTGTCTTGAAAGAGGCCGAATCGCAGCTCCGCGTCATCCGGTTGCTCGACGGCATTCGCGTTGGGAGCATCTCGCCAGACGCGCAAATCAAAACTCACTTTCACTTGGTCGCCAACTTCGTCACCGAGTTCAATCGTTTCGTCAAAAAACGCGGCAATTGAGTTTCCTCGCCCCTTGGAGTTGTAGGAGAGTGCGTAACCATCGTTGATGGCCGTAATACCCAGGCCACCCGTCGTGCTAGTCGGCTTCGTTTCTAGCATGGAGCCTTGTGTATCGTCGACAATGGCGATGAATGCTCTGCGATCTCCATTATTGGAACCGGTGAAACCGGAATGTGACAACCAGCGCAAACCTTCGTCCCCTGCGTCGAGCACGGTCGACACTTCGGGATTAGTGGCCCCACCATGTACCATAGGGTCGGGGTTGGGGTCAGGATTTGAACCACGGGCAGGAGTGTAAGTACCAATGCCGTTGGTTTGCGTGTCCGTGTCGGCATCGTTCAGCGTGCCGTCATTATTGCGATCACCGTCACCAAAGCCGTCACTAAACTTAACGACACCAAAAGCGGTTGGTGCGTGGCTCGCGGAGAGAACCAAGACAACCGCGAATACCAAGGGAAACCGAAGAAGAGAATTTTTAACTATTTTGACGTGGGCCGCTGCCATGACAATAAACCTTTCCAAAGAGAATTCACCGAGGATGCAATAAGCGCTGTGAAGAAAATACGGAGAAGAAATTCATGACGCGACCAGCCTCAGCCCCGCCACACAAAGTTCAACAGACAATAAAACGAAAAAACAGACAAGAAAATAGTGCCCCACCTCTATCATCATGGGCCTTGAGTTAGGCCAGGACAATCCGATTATTCAGATATCAGTTCCAATTTTTCGACTCGTGCGGACAAGATGCACTAAATGTCATTCTGAGGGGAGTTCCGCGACCCGAAGAATCTTGGTTACTCTCAAACACGTCATCTGGTACGTGATCAAGGTGAAACTAGATTCTTCAGTCGCCAAGGCTCCTTCAGAATGACAGCCTCTCAAAATGACACTTTCGATTGTCGATCCCCTTGCTCAACAATTTCATTTTAATCCAAATCGCTACATTTGATCTCGAAACTTGTTGCGGTAATCCGAAGGCGTCATTTCCTCGTTATTGCGAAATACATCGCAAAAGTACTTGGGCTCGCTGAAACCGGTCCGCTGTGAGATTTTCCAGATCGGCAGCTCTGTTTCGCCCAGGAGCAGCTTCGCCCGGGCCAGCCTCACGCGGGTGATCTCCGCCTTAATTGTTCTGCCTAAAATGCGTTTGATACGCCTTTCGAGCGTGCTGGGAGACCTCTTCGCCAAGTCGAGCACGTCTTTGACGCGGATGCCCTCCACGGCCTTCTCGCGAATGAAACGTATCGCGGAAGTCACCTCATCATCGGCCACTGCCAGCACGTCGGTCGACTGCCGGGCGGCAACTCCCCGCGGCGGCCCCAGCAGCACCGCCTCCGAGGTGATCTTGGTTCCGGTCATGTAAGAATGGAGCACGCGCGCCGCTTCGTAGCCGATCCGACTAGGATTGACGTCGATGCTTGTGAGCGGAGGCGTGCATAAATTGCAGAGATGGGGATCATTGTCGACGCCAATGACCGCCACTTCGTCGGGCACATGCAGATCGGCCCGCCGGCAGGCATCCAAGACTTCATGCCCCCGGCCATCGTGGCAGGTCATGATTCCAATAGGCTTGGGAAGCTGCTGAAGCCATTTGACGATCTGACGTTGTTGCTTATCCCAATCCAAGGCTTGGCCCTTGCGTGAATTTCCCAGGTAGACTTCGCACTCGAATCCAGCGTCTTTGGCCGCGTCAACGAAATAATCGCAGCGCCTGTCCTGATTGGGATTTTCTCCACGAGGGGTGCCACAAAAGGCGAAGTTTCTCAGGCCACAATCCTGCAAGTGGTCGAAGGCCAGTTTTGCCACCGGTCGATTATCAACACCAATAAAGGGAAGCCCCAAATTTTGGAACGCCCCGCGCAGATCGACGGTGGGAATGCCTGTCTGCAGAATGGCATTGGCCATGCGCTTGTCATCAATCCGCGCTAAAATGCCGTCGCCTTGCCAATTCTTGAGCCAAAACGGTGGTGGATCATTTTGACCATGGGGTTCAAAAAAGATGGACCAAGGCCCATGCTCTTGGTGATAGCGCGCGATCCCGCGCAACAGACCACGTGCATACTCTCGAGAGGTTTCCACCAAGAAAGCAACATGCAACATGGTTCGCCTGTCTTCTTTCGTGGGCCGCCACTTCGATTGGCAGGCTGAAAGCCCCCACGACGGACCCACTACCAGATTTTCGGAAGAATGATCCGATTTTAGACACTTTCCAGCTTGTTCGGCCATCCGAAAATTCGGCATCACATTCTGATTTTTTTGAAGTGCCGGGGCGACCTGCCATTTAGAGTCCGCACGGCCGAATAGAGTGGGGATAACAGCACCCTTGTTGAAAAACAGGAAGTGAGATCCGCAGATTCTCGTTGCCAGAACGGTGAGAGCGTCAATAATGAAGTATTCGCTGGCTGGTACTATAAGAAAGAACTCGTCTCAACATCTCGGCGTCATCTCTCGCGACGTTCTTGAAAACGATTATTTTCCCTTTTTCTCGCGAATCTCACTGGATGACTGCATCTTATGGCGTGGATATTCTCGAAATTTGGACCGGCGCGCACTTTTCCCGCCTTATTTATGATTTGGCTTGCCCTGCTGGCGTGCCCCGGCCAAGCTGCGGAAAGCGTGTGGGTCAATACTGGCGTAACGGGGCGCTTGATCTATGTTCCCGATGCCGAAGGAGACCGCATCCTCGATTTCTCGAACGTGGGTTACCGGGGCCAAGGAACCGAGTTGATTCCCGCCGCTGTACCTAACTCCGTGATCATCACACCAATTGCAGGTGATGACACGGCTCAAATTCAAGCGGCGATCAACCAGGTAGCGGCGTTGCCATTGGGGCCGGACGGTTTTCGCGGTGCGATTCAATTGCAATCGGGAACCTACGACATTGGCAGCCAACTGGAAATTCGCGCCAGCGGAATCGTGCTCCGCGGCAGCGGCACGGACACGGTGCTCCACGGCCGCAATCCCTTAACGGGAGGCACCAATCCCAACCAGCGACCGTTGATTCGGGTGTACGGCAACGGAAACCTGTCGAGTGTTGGTTCGATCCGCAATATGATCGACAAAGTAGTGCCCGCAGGCGCGCGCAGTTTTCGCGTGGATTCCACCGCGGGCTTTGCCGTGGGAGATACGGTGCGCGTCGAACGCCCCAGCACGCAAGATTGGATCAACGCCATAGGCATGGACAATCCCCCCGACGGCGATCCTCCTTGGATGGCTGGTTCGATGAACATCCGCTACGACCGAACGATTACGCGGATTGAAGGAAATCGCATCTTTGTCGACGCACCGCTCGCCAATTCGTTTGACGCACAATTCGGCGGCGGGACTATTCGCGAGTATGCCTGGACGGGAGCGATTCAGAATATAGGTATCGAGAATCTGCGCGGAGATACGGACTTCGACGCGCCGACGGACGAAGACCATGCCTGGGAGTTTATTTCCATCGGTGACGGCCAGAATTCCAATCGCGCCCAGAACGTCTGGGTCCGCGATGTCGACGTCGCCCATTTTGGCGATTCGGCCGTTTTCGCGAACCCCGGCTCCAAGTGGGTGACCGTGTCGAATGTCTCGAGCCATGACCCTGTCAGCCAGATCACTGGAGAACGTCGATATACTTACGATTTGAGCGGTGAGCTGGGATTTGTCACCAATTCCACGGCGGACGAGGGCCGTCATGATTTCGTCAACAACAGCACCCGCCCCGCGGGACCGAACGTCTTTCACAACTCCACTGCCACAAACGCCAACAACGACAGCGGACCTCATCAGCGTTGGGCTTCTGGAACGCTGTTCGACAACATCACGGTTGACGGCGACGCGATCAATGTCCGCAATCGCGGCAGCCTTGGCACGACTCACGGTTGGACTGGCTCGAACATGGTGATCTGGAACTCCGAGGCCGATAGCTTCATCGTCCAGAACCCTCCGACGAGTCAGAACTGGCTCGTGGGCTCGCGCGGCACGATTATCGCCGACACACAGTTCGGCTCTCAGCCCGCCGGCAACTACGATCAATCGGGCCCCTCTGCCACGCCTGTTACGGCTGGTGGCACGACAAGCCTTTACGAAGCACAGGTGAACGATGCCGCGACGATCGTCGAATTTCACGACAGGGGTACGAGCGGCGAGTGGACCGCCGCCGCCACCTGGGATCAAGATTTGGCACCCCTCGACTCGTACAACGTCTCGATGAGAGATTACCTGGTCGGTGATATTGATGGATTTATCTACGATGGCTCCGGCAGCGTCGACAATGCTTTTATCGATCCCGCTTGGCAAACCGCCGTCGCGAATTCCTCGGCGTTGCCTCTCACAAAGTTGGACGACGTCACTGGGAATGAGAACGTCGCTTTCACAGTCCAACACACCCTGGACCCCGGAGAGAAGGTTGTTCATGCTTCACTCGCGCTAGCGCTTAGGCAGTCCGGCGAGTCAACGAGTTCTGACTTTATCCGCCTTTTCAACATGAATCCGGAAAACCGTTTGGATTTCTCCGCACTCGGTTGGGACACGCAAATTGATGAAACCGAAACCTTTGTGGGGGTGCTGGACTTGGGAGGGCAACTCACAAACCTGCAGACTGGCAATCTCAACGTGCAGATCAATGATGACACGGGTTTGGACTGGGCATTGTATAGCGCAACCGTCGCGACTCCGCGCAACGACGCGAGTTCCACAACAGTGATTCTGGACCAGGGAGGCACAGCGACGGTGAATACTCCCGTGGCGACGATTGGCAAGCTCGACCTTGGCGGCTCGGGGACGGGAACTTTGCAAGTTGAAGCCGAGGGAATTCTTGATATCAGCGGTGACTACACGCAATCGCTTGGCGGAACACTCAAAATTGAGTTAGGTGGACTCTCCTCGGGAACACTTGCTATTGGTGAAACCGCTCGCCTGGGAGGCATACTCGAGGTGACTTTGTCGCCCGGTTTCTTGCCCGTTGCGGGAGATCAGTTCCAGTTGCTTTCGGCGACATCCCGATTGGACACATTTACCGATGTTGTACCACTTCCCATGCTAGGCAGCGGTTTGACTTGGGATTTGAACTACGCGCAAAATGGCGTGGCGCTCACGGTCCTGTACGCTGCCGACTTCGATAAGAGCCGCACTGTCGACTCCGTGGACCTGGCGATTTGGCAAGCCTCTTATGGCATGAATGCCAATGGTGACGCCGACGGCGATGGAGATAGTGACGGTCGAGATTTTCTGATCTGGCAGAACCAGTTTGACAGTTCCATCGACCCTGGGCCACTCACGGCAACTGTTCCAGAACCTGGTTGTCAATTGTTAGTGATCTCTGCTTTACTGGCAGCGTCCATTTACCGTACCACCCGACTAAAATTTTTGGACTAAAAGGGGCTATTCAATGATTTCGCCTACGACACGGAGGACCAACTATTCTTGCCAATTGATGGCTTTTTTTTGCATTTCGATGTTGTTCTCCGTTTCATCAAGGGCGACTGAAATTCAGCAGCAGAAATTCGACATGACAACCCCGCCCCCCGGCGAGGTCCGTATTGAACAGTTACTCGTTGATGAGATTCCTGAAGTCAAAGCTTCGCACGTTGCCGTGGCTGGGCCGGCTTCTCGTACAGAGTCACCTGTTGACGGACGGGCAGCTATTTTTTTGTTCGTCAAAGGCACGGGAACCGTCCACTTTGGCGGAGAGGAGCAGCAGATCGAATCGGAAACCATTGCGCTGCCAATTTCCTCCGACGAACTCACGGTTAAAGTTCCGGAGGGGGAAGTCTTGCATTACGTGCGCATCAGCAAGCAATTCTCAGAAGAAGATTTGCAAGACATCAAGGGCTTTGCCTCGCGCGATGCGGGGGGCATCTATCTGAAAAAGTTTGCGGACTGCCAAGCTTATCGGGAAGCTATCAAAAGCCCTAAAACCGTCAGCCGGACGGTGCTACCTGCTGGATACATTCCGCGCGTGGCGATGGGGACCGTGCAAACCACGGGGCTCGATGAAGTCGGCGCACACCGCCATCCCATGCTTGATCAAATGTTCCTTGGTTTGGCGGAGAACGACGTGGTTGTCACTGCTGATGATACCCATGCACGGTTCACGGAATTCTCCTTGCTGCATATTCCCCTTGGTTCGTTGCACGGTGTGAAAGCAGAAGAGGGAACAGAAATGTATTACATGTGGATGGATTTCTTCCTTACGAGGGAAGGCGAGGAATGGCTAAAAACACACAAGCCCGTTACAGAGTAAGGGGGTCGGGTAAGTGAATCGACAAACAACCCAATCTAGATCCGTCCAAAGTCCCTTTTGGAGGGCTTTGTTGCTATTACTATGCGTCACCGGTTCGACAGCCGCCAAGGATATTCCTGTCAGCGACGTCGCCGCATTGCAATCGGCCGTGGCATCCGCACGGCCAGGTGACACCTTGATCCTGGCCGAGGGCGAATACCGCGATGCAGAGATCGTTTTCAAAGGCCAGGGCACAAAAGACGCCCCCATCACCCTGAAGGCCGCGACGCCCGGCAAAACGGTTATCACCGGCAAGAGCACGCTACGCATTGGCGGCGAACATCTTGTCGTCGAGGGGTTGTTTTTCAAAGACCTCGGCCCGGGCATCAGCGACCCGATCCAGTTCCGCGTGGATTCGGATGAGCTCGCGCACAATTGTCGCATGACGGGTTGCGCGGTGCTGGGCTCGCGACCGGGCGACAACTCGCAGGAAAGCCGTTGGGTCGGGCTCTACGGTTCGGGCCACCGCGTGGATCACTGTGCTTTTCAAGGAAAGTCGGATAAGGGCACCACCTTCGTTGTCTGGCTGGGCGACGGCAGTGAGGGCCGGCACCAGATC
>JBGTMM010000662.1:0-3418 GCA_041743635.1 Bythopirellula sp. | reverse complement strand
ACCGTGATTTCCTTGCCCAGCCGCAAAAGCTGCAATTCAATCGGCTTGTCATGGCCGGTTTGGACATGCTGTTGCAAGCTTTCCATGGAATCGACGACATCGTCATTGGCACGCAGGATGATGTCGTGCTTCCGTAAGCCGGCCTTCTCGGCGGGGCTGTCGGAAACGATGTCTTCAATCACCACGCCCATGTCCTCCGCTAATTGCAACTGGGTTCGCAACACGGGGTCTTCCACGCCACGCCCACGCAGGCCGATCCAATAAGAGGGTTCTTGCGGTGCTGCGGGTGCAACGGGAACTGTGTCGGCATCGCCCTCCTCGCCGATTTGCACAATCGGGCCGTCGAGTTCTTCTTGCGCAAGTTCGTCTTGTTCTTGGGCCGTGGCAAACTGATGGGTTTGTAAAGACATGCCAGCAATGGCCGCCATGACTGCCACGAGTAGGATGTCCCCGGTCGATTTTTTGCGTTTCATGGTGAGTTCTCCTTTTAAGTCTGTTCGTTGCGATGATGAGATAATTGGAAAATATTTCCGAGCCGCTTGCGGCTTAGCGCTAAGCCGCAAGCGGCTTGAAAGGCGCACGGTGGGGGGGTTGCCGCAAGAGCAGTCCCCAGCCCATAAGTGCCAATACGAAGAACAGGATGCTGATGTTCTGGGAAATACTGAGGCCGGTGCCAAAAACGGCCGATTCGTCCACCCGGATAATCTCCAGCAGAAACCTGGAAATTGGGTGCAAAGTGAACAAAAGCACAATGACCTCGCCGTCGCGGCGGCGGAAGGGGTAGTACGACCACAGAAGCCAACATAACAGCGCCGCATCGATCGCGCTATAGATTTGCGCGGGATGCACGGGCAGGCTGCGAGCCGGGAGATTGGCGGGATCGAGCGTGCCGTCACCAAAGCGGCCTCCTTCGAGTTGCTCCATGTAGGGCAAACTATCGCGGGGAAAGGTGACGGCCCAGGGCAAATCGCATTCGCCCCCATAGCAACAACCGTTTAACAGGCAACCGATGCGGCCAAAGGCGACGCCGATCAACAAACTCGGCGCCAGCAAATCGGCCATCGCGGGCAGCGGCAGTTTTCGCCGCCAGACAAATCCCACGACGGCGACCCCCGCTCCGATTAACGCCCCGTAAATCACCAGGCCCCCTTCGGTAAATCGCAAGACGTTCCAGGCCGTTTCGCGCCAATCATCGCTCTTGAAGCGGGTGTCCCAATATTCGACCACATAAAATAAGCGGGCGCCAATGATGCCGCATAACAAAAAACTGAAAGCCAACGAGAGGATCGTGTCCGGGGGCAGACCCACTTGCCTCGCGCGATGCATCGCGAGCAAGATTCCCGAGACAACCCCGCACAAGACCATCAAGCCGTAGCCGCGAATGGGCAGCCCTTCGGGGAAGAATCGTGGCGCGAGCATAATCGCGATGCTGCCAATCACCAAGCCTGGTAAGAGTTCCTTCCAGGAACTATCGGTTGATTTCTTGGCGAGCACGATCATCGCGAAACCGCAAGCGATGATCCACACGAAGAGCAGAATGCCGACGCCGAAGAGTGGCACGCCGCCCCATTCAATCGGAATGCGAAAAAGTTCGGAACGCATGGTGATGATTTGCGTGGTGGGAGTGGACGCCGACCGAGAGATTAACCAATCGTATGGTTATCGATCAACCGCGCTTGGCCGACGCGCGCCGCCAGTGCCACCACGGTCGGCCCCGTGATGGTAGTGACTGGCTCGACTGTGCCGGGATTGAGGAATGCGATGTAATCGTCTTTGTTGATTCCCGCGACGGCAAGGCAGGCTCGCATTTGCTCGCTGATTTTGGCTGTGTCACGTTCTCCTTGTTTGTGCAGTGACTCTGCTAGCTGCAAAGATTTCCACAAGCTGGCTGCCTGCAACCGCTCATCGGGATTCAAATAAGCATTCCGCGAGCTCATCGCCAATCCATCGGGCTCACGGACCGTGGGGCAAACCACGAGTTCGATTGGCAAATTAAAATCGGCGATCATGCGTTCGACCACGAGCGACTGCTGGTAGTCCTTGCGACCGAAAAACGCGCGATCGGCGGGGACCATTTGGAACAACTTCAAAACGACCGTAGCCACGCCACGGAAGTGGCCGGGGCGAATTTCGCCTTCAAGCGGCTCGGCTGCCGCGCCAACTTCGACGAACGTTTCGTGCCCCGGTGAATATACTTCCTCTGCCTGGGGGGCGAAGACCAACCAACAGCCGTGCTGGGCCAAGAGTTCACAATCTTGGGAGAGCGTGCGTGGATAGCGATTTTGATCCTCGCCAGGGCCAAACTGCGTGGGATTCACGAAAATGCTTGCCACAGTGCGGTCGCAGAGAGCTTCGGAAGCGTCGACCAAGCTGAGGTGCCCCGCGTGCAAGGCCCCCATCGTGGGAACGAAACCAACGGTATCCCCCGCGCGCTGGGCTTCGATGACGGCACGGCGGACTTCGTCCGCGGTGGTCACGATCCGCATGTTGGTTTTGATTTTCGCCATTCGGTGTTTAATATTTTACCTCGGAGACACGGAGTTGCAGAGAATGAAGAAAAATAATGCAAAATGCAAAACGACGGACCATTCTTACTTTTGCATTTTGCCTTGAACATTTTGCGATTTGCATTCTCCGCGCCTCCGTGGTTTTTCAAGTCTAAGAGAAGTTATTGTTGAGCAAGTCCTAAGTCAGCCATCAGGCCAAGCGGCTTGGACAGCGGCTATTGCTTCCTGCATGATCCCAGCACGCTCGTCGGAGGTGATGCGCGCCACGGGTCCCAAAATTTGATCCGATTTATCGAGTGCGATAACCAGGGCAGGCCGCTGGTCCCAGGAAACTAATTTTATCGTTTTGGGGTCGGGAACGTTACTGGCGGGAGCACGCAGATTGCGAGAAAGTTCTTCGCTCAGCCATTTCAACAATTCTTGATTCTCACCGACAATCGCAACTCGGCGTGGGGCGGTTCGCCAATGATTGCATAACGCGGCAATCGTCCAGCCCAGGGGGGGATGCCGCATGTCGCCGGCAATTTCCGCCGCGGGGGCGAGGACAAATTGGCGAAATGACATGCGCGGATGGGGAATTTCGAGATCGGCGCCGTCGATGACTTGGGCGCCAAATAGCAAAATGTCGATGTCGATGGTGCGGGCGTCCCAGCGAATCTGCCGGTTGCGACCGAATTGGGTTTCAATTTGATGCAGGTGGCGTGCGAGTTCTGGTGGTTCAAGCGTTGTGTCGAGCAGCAACGCACCGTTGAGAAAACTTGCCTGACCGGGAGGGCCGCCGACGGGAGCGGTCTGGTGCCACGTGCTGCGGGCCAACAGTTGGGTGGCAGGCAGTTGGGCGATCAACTCGAGGGTCTGGCGGAGCGTGGCCGCCCGATCCCCTAAATTGGCTCCGAGTGCTAGCAAACAGC
>JBGTMM010000661.1:0-3802 GCA_041743635.1 Bythopirellula sp. | reverse complement strand
AAAATTCCAAAACTATGCAAACAATTAAAGTTACGACCGTCGGAGATTCGATTGGAATCGTCTTTCCCCCTTCGGTGCTGGACCGCCTACACATTGCCGAAGGTGATGAACTCCAACTCTCCGAGACCGTTAACGGAGTTGAATTGACTCCTTGTAACACAGATTATTCTAGTCAGTTAGAAATTGTTGAAGCGATTATGGAAAAGCGGCATGACTTGCTTCGCAAGTTGGCCGAGTAGATGCCATGTCTGAACCCGTTTGGATCGCGGAACAGATGGCGCTCGATATCCACGATCGTCAACTTGCCATACATGGCGGTCTTGCCGGAGTGAGAGATGCCGGGTTGCTTGCCTCCGCGTTGGCGAGGCCGAGGCACCTCTTAGCGTTTTCGCCTACTCCTCCCGACATCGCGCGGATGGCCACGGCTTATGCCTTCGGAATCGCGAAGAACCATCCCTTCGTCGATGGAAACAAACGCACGGCGGTGGTTGTGATGGAATCGTTCATCGAGTTCAACAATCAGAAACTTACCGCCGACAATCAAGCCTTGTATTTGAAAATGATCCAACTAGTGGAAGGCTCTATCAGCGAAGAAGATTTCGCTGATTGGCTCCGTGAAAACGTGAGTACCAACTGAACTTTACCCCAACAACGGGCACGTATCAAACCAGTCGCGGCCTTGGTCGGTCATCCATTCATTGCATTCCTCGGGTCCCCACAAGCCGGGATCGTACATAAAGAGCGTCGGTTTGTCGCGTGATTCCCAGGCCTGGATAATCGGATCGCACACGTTCCAGGCCGCTTCGACCTCGTCCGCACGAGCAAACAGGCTGGCATCCCCTTCGAGCGCGTCGAGCAACAGTCGTTCATAGGCTTCCGGGATCGCGCCACGAAACTCTTTTTGATAATTGAAGCTGAGATCGGTTTGCCGGGTCCGCATTCCCGCATCGGGGACTTTTGTCTGAAAGTGCATCTGAATCCCTTCGGCCGGCTGCACTTGGATCACCAACCGATTCGCTTCACCGAGAGTCGTCGAAGCATCCGCGAACAACTTCTGGGGCGGGGTATGGAATTGAATCACGATCTGCGTCGTGCGGCACGACATCGCCTTGCCGCTCCGCAAATAGAATGGCACGTCTTGCCACCGCCAATTGTCGATCCACAATTTCATCGCGGCAAATGTGGCCGTGCGGCTGGTAGGTTTTACCCCCTCGGAAGCCGTGTAGCCGCGATACTGACCGCGGAAAGTGTCATGCTGAACTTGATCGGGCCCCGTCTGCCGAATGGCGTGCAGCACCTTCACCTTTTCATTGCGAATCGCATCGGCCTCATACCGCACGGGTGCTTCCATCGCGGTGACCATTAACAGTTGCAGAATATGATTCTGGAACATATCGCGAATCACTCCCGCCGTGTCGTAATAACCAGCCCGGCTGCCGACGTCCACCTCCTCCGCCACGGTAATCTGCACGTGGTCGATATAATTGCGATTCCAAATCGGCTCGAAGATCGTGTTGCCGAAGCGCAAGACCAACAGATTCTGCACCGTCTCTTTACCGAGATAATGGTCGATGCGATAGACCTGATGCTCATCAAAAACATCATGTACCGCGCGGTTGAGTTCCTGCGCGCTGGCCAAATCAATGCCGAAGGGTTTCTCGATCACAACCCGGCGGGGACCGTTCGTTTCGCATACGAGCCCCGCCTTGCCCAAGTTTTCGACGGCCTGCATATAGAATCGCGGGGCCGTCGAGAGATAATAGACCCGTATGCCCGCTTCCCCAGACTCGATTTCTTCCAGAAACTTGGCGAGCTTGTGAAAATCGTCCACGTGGCCGATGTCTCCGGGGACATAGAAAATCCTTTCAGCAAATTGTGCCCACTTTTCCTTGTTGAAACTTTCACCGGCAAATTTTTCGGTGGACTGCGCCAACTCTGCACGCCACTGGGCGTGTGAATACTCGGTTCGCGAGACCCCCACGATATTCAGCGGCGTCTTGAGTCGTCCCTTGCGAAACACCTGATAGAGAGCCGGGACCAGTTTGCGGCTGGTGAGGTCTCCCGAAGCACCGAAAATGACAATCGTAGCCGGCATAAAGTGCCCCAGGGAGGTTGAAGTGGCGATTTCGCAACGCGGCTCGCAACATATCTTGATTGGCGATTTATGTAAAGTCGCGATCAGATTGTCATTGCGGTAAAGCCACCGTCCACGTAGATCGTCGTCCCCGTGATAAAACTCCCCGCGGTCGGCGACAACATCAGCAGCGCCGCGCCAAGTAATTCTTCGGGCTCGCCAAAGCGGTTCATCGGTGTGTGGCCCATGATGGCTTCGCTGCGTTCGGGACTGAGAATCTCGCGATTCTGCTCGGCGGGGAAAAACCCAGGGCAAATGCAGTTGATCCGTACCTTTTGCGAAGCAAATTCACGGGCCATATTCTGCGTGAGGCTCAAGATGGCCGCTTTCGAGGCTGAGTAAATGTAAACCTTTGACAGTGGCAAGAAGCAAGTGACGCTGCCGAAGTTGAGTATCGAACCACCCCCATGTTTAATCATGTGAGGAATAAAAGTTTGGCAAGCAAGATGCGTCCCAACAAAGTTGACGTCGAAGATGTTTTGGAGCTCTTCATCGGAGATCTCCAAAAAGGGCGTCGCCGAGTTGACCCCCATGGCGTTGACCAGTGAGTGAACTCGACCATGCTGGGCGACGACCGTGCTGAGCAAATCCTGCAGCGATTCGCGTGACGTGGCATCCGCCGCCACAAACGACGCTTGGCCGCCCAGTTTTTCGATTTCCGCAACACGCTCCAAACCACGCTCTTCGTTGCGACCCGAAACCACGACATGCGCGCCGGCCTGGGCCAAGCCATCGCACAAAGCCCCTCCCAGCACTCCCGTCCCACCGATGACGACGCACACCTGGCCGTCGAAACCAAACTGCTTTTCAAGAAACTCGGCGGCCATGCTTTGCTCGGAATTAAAGGTTAAACGATTTCGCTTCAACTTTATTTAATCAACGGGTTGCTTGCGCAGTTTGATCCACTCGGCATGGAACGTGCCAGGTTTATCGAGACGTTCAAAGGTGTGCGCGCCAAAATAATCACGCTGCGCCTGGAGCAAATTCGCCGGCAAGCGTTCGCGACGGTAGCCGTCGTAATAGGCCAATGCCGCGGAGAACGCCGGCGTTGGAATTCCCACTAGCGCGGCGGTCGACACGACGTGCCGCCACCCATCTTGAGCCTTTTGCATGGCCTGTTGAAAATACGGTGCCAACAGCAGATTCTCCAACTTGGGATCGGCGTCAAAAGCCTCCTTAATGCGGTCGAGGAAAACTGCCCGGATAATGCAACCGCCCCGCCAGAGCAACGCACAATTGCCAAAATTCAGCGCCCATTCGTGCTCCGCCGAGGCAGCTTGTAATTGCACGAAGCCCTGCGCGTAGCTGCAAATCTTCGAGGCATACAGGGCGTCTCGAATCTGATCGATGAACTTCGAGGAATCGCCAGTGTATTTCGATGACGGCCCGCTCAGCACTTTGTTCGCCCGCACCCGCGATTCTTTCATCGCCGACAAGCAGCGGGCATAAACGGCCTCCGTGACCAGCGTGCTGGGAACGCCGAGATCAAGCGCAAGTTGGCTCATCCATTTGCCGGTCCCCTTGGCCCCCGCCTTGTCCATGATCTTGTCGACCAGATAACCCTCACCGCCATGGTCATCCTTGACGCTAAAAATGTCGCGGGTGATTTCGATAAGATAGCTATTGAGTTCGCCCCCGTGCCACTCTTGGAAAACGTCATAGAGTTCT
>JBGTMM010000660.1:0-2224 GCA_041743635.1 Bythopirellula sp. | reverse complement strand
AGAGTTGGGAGCGTAATAGTGATTGTAAAGCGTGTTGCCGTAGTTGCCTAAAATCCACTTCGCCCCTCGCGCACTGTACCAATTTCCGGAACTCGTCTCTGCGCACGAGACATCACTCGGATCACTCGCCAGCGGCAGTTCTAACATACTGTCTTGCTTAGCTGCTTCGAGTTCATCGATATTTCCGCCGTTGCCGAGAGTTCGCTCACTCAGCGCGACCGTCTGTGATGATCCCCGCGACAAATGACGAAAGCCAATTCGCGAGTTGGTAAAGAAAACACCATCAGACTCTATTAAGTTCCCCGAATTGCGCGTGCCGCTGCCCGCGTTGGCGGCGTAGTTGGTTGTGCCGAATTCAGAGCCGTCGATCCGACCGTTAGCTGGATCACTAGGGCAAACAAATGTCTCGACTGCCCGCGTCGCGGCCGCGTGATTTGGACTACCATCGTATTGGGTGGCTCCCACGGAAAAGCTCGTGGGAGGTGCCGAGAAGTTAATGATTTCTCGGAGCGACACCTCCTCTAAAAAAGGCAGTAGGTAAGCTTGGGCGGAAAAAACCGTCGGCAAAGGCGCTCCACGCCCCGGCGGAAAGTGTCCACGAACTCCGTGATGTTGATGCATCGCCAAGCCCAGTTGACGCAAATGATTGCCACAGGTGACTCGACGAGCCGATTCCCGCGCGGTTTGCACCGCAGGCAGCAGCAGCGAAACCAGGACGCCCACAATGCTGGTCACTGCCAGTAATTCAACCAACGTGAACGCCGTGCGGCCAGCTCGAATAGGGTATTCTTGAGTAATCATTTGCGAATCAAACAGAAGCAATAAGCGTTCCAGTGCAAAAAACACCCCCCAGCCGGATCGCCACGCGATCCGGGAACGCACGATACAAATCGGATCGCGTGGCGATCAGGCTGGCGCCGCATTTACGGCCGCTTCGTCTGAGAAGGCAGCAGCAACGTCATCAGCGAGACGCACAACCCTCAAACGCTCGTGGTAACGCTCAGCATATTTGCCACGGACAACGCCTTTTAACTGTCGAAAGTTGTATTCGGGCGCGAGATCGTCGTCAGACATTTCAGGGGAAGCTTCCATCTTCATAGTCCTTTCGTTCTGTGCGAGTCGCTAAACGAGCCTTAGCCGGACCGCCACGCGGTCCGGGATTTGAATCGTGCATTCCCGGATCGCGTGGCGATCCGGCTAAGTTTATTCCGCGGCGACAATTGCCTCAATCACGCCTGCCGTGGTGTATTCCATTGCCACCGCGGCGGCAGGATACCCAGCTTCTTCGAGCACCTCTGCCGTCAACGGACTGATTGCCACGAGCCGCGCTTGCCGGAGATCGTCACCGAACATATTGATCAATGATCTCGCAATCGCCGAGCTTGTGACCGTGATCCAATCGATCTTTCCCGCTTGAAGCGCGGCCAAAACTTGCTCAGCAGGTCGCTCCACGTCGCGGCTCTCGTACACGATCACCTGCGACACGTCGGCCCCCGCCGTCGACAGCATTTCCGCCAGCACCTCACGGCCACGGCTGGCGCGCAGCAAGAGCACGCGCTTCCCCTGAACCTGCGGGGCAAGTTCCTCGGCAAGGGCTTCGGCCCGATATTCGACCGGTTGCAAATCGGCCCGCAAATGAAACTTCTGCAAAGCCTCCGCCGTGGCCGGCCCAATTGCCGCGAGCTGGCAACTGCCAAACTGCCGCAAGTCACGACCTGTCTCCAACAAGCGGTTGAGAAAATAATTCACACCGTTTACACTCGAAAACACCAGCCAATCAAACGTCGGCAAGTCGGCGAGCATCCGATCAACTTGTTGCCAATCGGTGGGCGCGGAAATTTCAATAGCCGGTTGACAGAATGTCGTTGCCCCCAGCGCGTGCAAATCGCGCAGCATCTCGGCAGATTGATGTGCGGGCCGCGTCACCAGCACCGTTCTTGCCGCTAGCGGCTTAGCGACTTGCGGATTGTTCAACGAAAACCAGGAGGCACGCGTCGCCGCGTTCACCACTTCACCCACAATAATAATCGCCGGCGGCCGAATCTTTTTAGGAGCCAACACGTCGGCCAGTTCACCCAGCGTCGTCTTTACCACCTGCTGATCGGCAAAAGTCGCGCGGCGAATAATCGCCACCGGTGTCGCCGCCGGTTTGCCGTGCGCGATCAACTCCGTCGACCACCGCGCGGCGGTTGTCACTCCCATATAAAACACGAGAGTGCCCGGA
>JBGTMM010000659.1:0-4340 GCA_041743635.1 Bythopirellula sp. | reverse complement strand
ATTTTCTTCGGCGGCAATCTCGCTGATGAGTTTGCCCACCCACTCGGGGTGCTTGGGGCAGCGCGCGACCATGATCCGCCCGCGGTTGGCAAGCGATTTTTCAATGATGGGACGCAAGCGGTCGACTTCGGACGGGTTCTCGAGTCTCTTGAGCAGCGCTTCATCGCCTCCTTCGCGTTCTTCGTCGGGGAGCAACATCGCGGTGATCGCCGTGCTGCTGGCATCGTAGGGATATTGGTCGGCCGTCACACGGAGTCCTTCAGCGCGGGCCTGCTCCAGCAAGGCCGCTGCCGCGCGAACTTTTCCCCAATTAGGTTTGTTGCTCGCCTTGAAATGAGAAACATGAACGGGCAAATTTCCGCGGCGTCCGATGTCGAGGGCTTCTTCCACGGACTCGAGGAGCGTGTCCCCTTCGTTGCGAATATGGCTGGCATAGAAACCATCGTGCTCGCCAACCACTTTGGCGATCGCGACAATCTCGTCAGTTGTGGCGTAGGCACTGGGGACATATTGCAAGCCGGTCGTCATGCCCCAGGCCCCGTCGAGCATCGCTTGGCGGGCCAGCTCAAGCATTTGTTCAAGCTCCTTGTCGGTCGGTGCCCGCCGGGTCTGGCCGATAACCTTGGCACGCAAACTACCCTGAGGAAGCAATTGAGCGATGTTCAGGCCCGGCGGTTGCTTTTCAAGTTGCGCATAATACTCACCAACGTCGAGTGCCCCTCCGCCGCAATTTCCGGTGACGAGCGTCGTGCAGCCCTGCGTGAGATAGCAAGTTGAAGGGCGGGTTCTTTCGGCGAAGATCGGCCGCGTTGATTCTGTTTTGCCGGCTTCTTTGTTTTCGACTTCGATATCGGAGTCGCTGTGGTTATGCAGATCGATGAAGCCCGGTGCCACGATCAGCCCTTGGCAGGAGATCGTGCGGCCAATTTTGCCGGCAGTAAACTTGCCGATCGCGATGATCTTATCGCCTCGAATGGCAATATCACCGATGAGACCGGGATTGCCTGAGCCGTCATGGATGGTGCCACCTTCGAGCAAAACGTCGGCATCGACGAGCAGTTCTTCGGCGGCATGAGTTGCTTGCGCGCCTGTCAGAACGAGGAAAATCAGGACAAAAATGCAGATGGACTTATGTGTTGGAATCAAGATTCGCCTCGTGTGGGAAAAGCGATTGGGCCGGGTTGATGAAGAGTTCATCTTACGCCGGAGGTTCCCGACCTGGAAGTGTTTCCCGACCTGAAAGGTCGGGGCTATATGAACTTAGAACTTGCGGCGGAGTTCCAGGCGGGCGCCGGTAAGGTCGTTGGCGTTTTCCAGGAAACCGTACATCGCATCGGCACGGAAGATGAGCGTGTGACTTAGCGGTTTTTGGAAGCGGGCCCCGACGGCGTATTGATTGCCCTGGGCAATGCGGCTGTCCGGACTGTCCATTGTTTGCAGGGCGGCCGCTTCGAGGATCAATTGCTGCTCAAAGGCGTTACCCAATAAGTCGATGCCCAGGGCTGCACCGTAGGTGTTGTTTGCGGAATCGTCGAGCAACGGATAGCCGGTGAGGAGATCGCTTTCGAAGTTGATACCCGTATTCTTGAGAGGGCCTTGCAAGCGCGCGGCGGATTGGGGCCGGCCGAACCCGGCGAAGAGATTGAGGTAGGGGATCACGTTGTACGGATTCCGCGTAAGAAAGCTGTTTTCCATGAGCAAGAGCAAACCATCCGCCGTGCGGTCTTCTTCGGGGCCGTCCTGACCCGTGTTGACGATGATGCGGACCGAGTTGGAGAGCAGGTTGAGATACCGTCGGGTGTAGCTCGCGCCGATGTTATGATAGCTGCGGCCTTGGTTTTCGGTGTCGTCGAGAAAGGCGTAGCCCGCTTCGATGTAACCGCCGCGGCTTTCGATGAACGTCGTGAGGCCGATAATGTTCGCCGCGCGGTTGTCCCTCTCAAAGGCGATGTTGCTGGTGACTTCGTCGAAGCCGATGAAGAAGGTCGTGTCGTAGTTTGACCAATCAAGCCAGGGATCGTTGCGCGCGGGGATTGTCGCGGCCAGGCCGACAAAGGCATCTTCCACCCAAATACCGTTTTGGAACACGAGCGGAATGAGACCCGCCGCAAACGGCAGATTGAACGCGGCTTCCTGGTTGTACCAACCGCCAAGGAGATAACCGAGATCGCCCTCGAAGAAGAGCGTGTCGGTGCGTGCGTCCCAGGCATCCCACTGATCGTTGAAGGAAACATTGCCGTTGTCGTATACGAGGCCGGTGAAATTTTTGTTGTTGTCCAGCGGACCCATGAACATATGCACGCGCTCGGTGGCGGTAAACCAATAATCAAAATCCAAGTTCAACCGATTGCCCCACACGGTTTGTTCGTTGCCGACGTTTTGGTTGTAGGCGATGGCCGAGCGGAAATCGCCGTAGACATAGAATTTTTTCATGGTGAGATTGGTGAGCCCCAACCCGGTGCCGGAACGGGGGAGGGGACCGGCATCATAAAACGGCAGACCCCATTCGATGGCGGGCCGCTGCACGGGACTATTGTATTTGTTGCCGTAGACGGCGAGTTCCCCGCCGGCGTCCCAGCAGAAGTGGCCGTAATAGGGTGCAGGCGAGAAGTCGCCGCCGTGGTAGGCGGTCGGAGCACTGCACGGGTCATGAATATGCGTACCGACCTTGAGCGGGGCGCCTTTAAGTTCGGCGGGACCGGGCAGACATTCCCACGGCGGGGCATTGGCAGAAACGATGGCCGGAGGGATCGGCGCGATTAATCCGTAGCGCGTGGGGCCACGCATGTAACCGGGGTTCGCGGGTGGCGGCACAAACAGCGGCGTTTGCTCGCAGGTTGGTGTGTGATTCAAGAGGGGCGAACCCACGAGCGGTCGCGTGACCGTCGGATATCCCACGAAGGGCCCGCCAATCAACGGCGATTCGAGCGGCGAGCGGGTCCAACGGGGCAAGATCGAAGAACGATGCCCGTAGATGTCACCAAGCACGGGTGGCAGCGGGCGACATTCGGCTGACGGAGTTTGTGCCGCCGGCTGGGTTGGCGGGGCAGTCGCTTGCGGAGTGGGTGTCGTAGGTGTTGGTGTGAGGGGCGGCAGAGCTTCGGGCATGGCGGGCTGCATCGCGAAGTATTGAGCTGCAGGCTGGGGAGCGATGATTGGCTGCATCGTAGCCGACGAGATTTCCGTAGACTGCCTTTCCGTGGAGATCGGTGCGTAATAAAACTGTGCCCAGGTTTTCGAATAATTTAGCGAGGAACAACTCACTGCAAAACCAATCGCCATCATGCCGAGAATGCGGCAGGCGCGGGCGAATCGCGAGATGTTGCGGGCGTGGTTCATGGTTGTGGTTAGCGGATCACAAATTCAAACGACGATTCGTGGAAGTCGAGCGTCCACTCTTGCATGGTCCGCATCATCTCGGGCGTTGATTCGCAGAACCGCATGAAGTACATAGGCTCGGTGCGCATTCTCATGCGGAAGGTCAAACGGTAGCAACCGGGTTCACGGAGCAGTTCAGCGGGAATCTTGTAGGACGCGCGGCGGGAACCGAGCGGCGCGAGCGAACGCCCTTCCATGCGGATAAACGGCGGATGGTTGAGCACGGAAATGGGTTGCGCGCCGGGCCGAAGGTAGGGCAGTTGATCGAAGTCGACGTTCACCGGCAAAAAGAATTCGCGGTCTGTGCCCTTCGCTCCCGTGATAAGGAACATAGTCTGCAAGTTGAACAACTGCCAGTCGAACGGCGTGCGCTTGTTACGGACGTCTTCCGAGTGGATGTCGGCCAGGTCGCCCCAGCGGTCCAAGTAGCCTGATTCCCACAAGCGCTGGCCGCGGGGGCCGATTAGCACGACGTTAGCCCATAATTGCGGCTGGGCACCGAGCGAACCACTCGGCATGTTGTGGCCTTCGTTCGTGTTGGTGACGACATAGTGGAACGAGAGATCGTGCCCGCGCGTGAGCGGCGTGTCGAAAAACGGCCCGTCGATGTGTGAACCGTTTTCCATCACCGCTTGGCGGCTGAGTTTTTTCGCGTTAAGCCGTTTGAGGTTGTCGTCGATGATCTCGCGGGCATCGTAGCGGTCGTCGGCTTCTTGCCAGACCGGCGGGAAGGCGATGCGAATTTGCCCCGCTTCGACAAGGTCCTCGAACTCCTCGGTTCCCCAACCGCCGCGGAAGTCAAACAGCAGCCAATCTTGCACGGTCCACCGCAGGGCGTCTTTGTTGTGCGGAAAGATGCCGGGGTGAGCGATGGAATATCCTGGCCCATAAAAAATGTGGTTGGCGTGTTTGCGTTGCTCATTCACCGATTTGTCGTTGACGAGTGCGGCGGAGCCGACTTC
>JBGTMM010000658.1:0-6787 GCA_041743635.1 Bythopirellula sp. | reverse complement strand
CAAGCATCGCCACCATGATGGCCACTCGGAAGACGGCCAAACCGATGTAAGCTCTCACGAAGAGGCCGAGCCCATCGGTCGGTTGTGGTGCGCGCTCCCTTATAGCGAAGCTGAAAAGTCGTACGCTATCGTAGCTTCGTTTGACCGCGAGATGACCGTGGCGCTCGCTAAGCAGGTGCAGGTTGAGGGAACCGACAGTCTTGGCGCACTCTCGGAAAATACATTGCTGTCGCTCAGGGTGAACGACCTGTCCAAGGCCCCCATCGAGATTGACGAAGATGAACCGGGATCAGCCCTAATCAAAACGATCCAGTCGCTGTCGCTCTCGGCAGCAAGTGAAGCAGAGAATCTGAATATTATCGGTGAGATTGCCGCCGATAGCCCGGCGCGGGCCCAGCAAATCAATCAACTGCTTGTAGGCATGAAGGCTATGGTGCAATTGGCGCTGCCCGAAAAAGATGCTGATGCGAAGGAACTCGCCGAATTGCTCAACAATCTTAATGTTGAATATGCCGAGGGAGCATCGACTCTCTCCGCGAACTTCTCGATCGGGTATAATGTGATTCAGAAAATGATCGATGAGAAGCATGGGCATCACTAATTTTACTGCCGTGGAGAAGATAAAATAGCCACGGAATTTCACGGATTAAACACGGATAACTCGGAATGATGCCTCTGATGGTCGTAAGCGTCGCTGCGGCGGACAACGACTGTGTTCAATCGAATGGCCGTGTTTAATCCGTGTTTCATCTGTGGCTAACTATTCTGGACTTTACGCTGTAGAACTAAAATCGATGACGATTTCGGCTTACATTCCACTCACTGACCACACTGATGAACGGCTCGCCGAGCGCGTGCAAGCGGGGTGCGGTGAAAGCTTCGCGGAATTGGATCGGCGGCTTAGGCCGCGACTGTTGCACGTCCTCACGCGGCGTCTTCCAACGCAGGAAGACGCCGAGGACGTAGTGCAGCAAACCCTGCTCCGCGTTTTTGAAAAGATTGGCCTTTACGACACTCGCCAGCGATTAAGCCCCTGGGTGTTCACGATCGCCGTACGACTAGCGGCACAACAGATGCGGCGGAAGTGCTTGCCGATGGGCCAAGAAGCCGAGCGGCAGCTTGAGCTTATCGACCGCACGGCCGCACCGGATGAACAAGCAAGCCGCCGGGAAGAGCGCGACAACCTATGGACGGTGGCAGATCGCGTTTTGAAAACCGAGCAATGGACGGCTCTGTGGCTCTTTTACGGTGAAGAGCAATCGATTCCAGAGGTGGCCCAATCCTTGGGGCGGACCAAAACTTCGGTAAGCGTATTGTTGTTCCGCGCCCGAAAAATATTATTACCTCATTTGAAAAAACTGTTCGTGACTGATCACTGGCAGGGTGAATCAGAACTCGCGGAAACGCCACTGCCGACAACGCTGCTGCTTGACCCCTGCGGCGGGAGACTCCCATGATGATGCGCAACTTGTGCGAATATCTTACGCAACGATCTGTTGATAACGGAACTCCGGTGCCGGCTTGGTTGCGGTGGTTTCAGCAGCGTGATCCGGTTTTGCGCGAATACGCCAGCGATGTGCTGGAGTTGGATGATTTGTTGCGCGTGTCGGCCAGCGCGCGGCGGAGTGAGCTCGCGCGAGAATCGCTGGTTTCTCGGCCCGTAAACCGCGTGCTGCTTCGAGATGTCGCAACTTCCCCACGCTACGCGCAGTTGGCTTGGTTTGCGACCGCGGCGGCGGCACTGTTGGCGTTTGTCGTTCTTTTCAATCACGACCCTGAAAAACAGGCCAATGCCAAGAGGGCCCAAGTGCTCTCGTCCCAACTGGCTGGCGTGCCAGACGACATGCTCGCAGCGCTTGCCCAGGCGGCCCGTTCGTCGCAAGACTACTCGCCGCTCTCTCGGCTGGCGCTTCCCGAAGTGAATCTCTGGAGCGATATCCCGCGTGAGACGCAGGGACAGTTGAAGGAATCGCTCAGTACCTGGGGCACGCAATTGTCGGCGCTGGGGGAGCACGTTTATGAGCAGTTGGACGTGCGTGCGGAACTTAACTGAGCGTCATTCCACCGCCCACTGAAGTGGGCTCGCCGCGATTATTCCACGCCGAACGCGCCGGCGGGGGGAATTTCAATGCCCGTGCGGCTAGTGAGGCCCAGCTTTGGCAAGAAGCGCGGTTCCACCGCGAAGATGAAACCGACGTTATCCTTCGAGGAATCGACATTCACGCCCGTCGTCACCAAGAGCGACTCGCCAATGCGAGTGAAAGAAAGCGACTGGCCGATGCTTCCCTCGTCGCTGAAGTCGTAAGAAGCCCCCGCCGATGTGATCCATTTCTCGCTGATACGGTAGTTGTAGCTCCCCAAGAGGGCGTTGCTCTCAACCGGCCCGGTGATCGACCGCACGCCGAGATAGGCATTGCCGCGCGTGGGGCGATTAAGGAGCACGCCGCCGGAGACCGTTTTGAGACCATCGCCGAAGAAGTCGGCAAAGCCGTCAGAGAGAATGCTAAAGCGATCACCGATATGCCAGCGAGCGTCGTAATCAAACAGGCCGATCTCCTGGCCGAAGTTGTCGCGGTTGGCATCGGGGAAGTACGTGACGTTCGAATCAACCGTGAGCCAATCGACGATGTGTTGCCTACCGGGTCCGCCGCGTTTGGTTTGCCAACGATGTCGCATTCCCAGCCGCAGGGCCATCAGGTCGTCGGCAATTTCGGTGGTGGGCGAGGTGACCCATCCCTGAATACCGGTGCGGAAGGCGTAGAACGGGGCCTGGAATTTGGGGTCCTTGATTTCGGGCGGCAACAGGCCGGTGAACGTGCGGCGATTCATCTCGATGATGTTCACATCGTTAATGGGGTCGTACAGGGGTAATTCTTGAAAATTTTCGTCGGAGTCCGCATACGAAGCTTCGGCCTCAAAGACCACTTTGTGCGACATGCCGTTGAGATTGAATAACGGGTCTTGCACGTTGGGAAAGACGGACCAAAACGGCACGCTGGCGCGGACGCCGGTGTGGATGTAGGCCCGTTGAAATTCTTCACCATCGAGCGCTTCGCCCCATTGCGCGAGCTCGCCGAGCACGAAGGGCACGACCTTCACGCCCCCCACCATCAACGGCAGGTCGAGTTCCTGGCGGGTGACGAGCCGTTCTCCTTCGAGATCCGTTCCCGGGGGGCCTTCCCATGGCAGGCCGTCGGCCACTTGCGCCGCGAGGATCGGATTGCTCGGCGTCGTAGCGTAATTGATTTTGGCATAGGCGAGTTGCGAATGCTCAAACCAGGTGAGCGTGTCGCCCAACAGAGGCTGGCCGAGCCAGTAGTGATCGAGCCGGGGGAGCCATTCGGTCTCGGTGAAAAAGTCATTCACCTGAACATTCGCTTCCAGCGAGAACTCGCTGTTGTTCGTGAGCCGTTTCGCGCGCAAGCCGGTGCGGGGATCGCGACGCTGGTCCCATTCTTGTTCGTAGTATTGTTCGACGAAGGTACGGTCGCTGATCCAACCTGATTCGCCGGTGACTTCCCACCCGCTGTCCAAGCGTTGGCGATGTTCGCCGAAAAGCCGATAGCGGTAGTTTTCCTCGGGAACGATATCCTGGCGACCGCGACCCAGGTTATCGAGGCCATCGTCGTAGATGCCCCAATAGTCGAAGATGCCCTGGGCCGGACCGACAAACCCGAAGATGTCGTTGCGCGCGTACGAAAAATCGGCCCCGTGACCGAAGCCCCGTTTGCTCAGAAAATCGGCGCTAAGGCCCAGGTCGGTCCCCGCGGGGGCGTTGCGAATGCCGAACAGTTGGTAGGCATCGAGATCGAACATGGCTTGGAAGCCGAAGACGTCGTCGTTGCCAACGCGCACATTGTCGATGAAAAAACTCGGCTTGCGGAGATCGGTGGCAATCGTCGGCCAATAGAAAATCGGTATCCCCGAGAGGTATACAAAGTTGCCCTGGCTGGTGGCGAGTTGGCTGTGGTCGGTGGTGAGGGCCCCGGTTTGCGGATCGAACGCCTGCGTTTGCAAGTCTTGGAACGTGATCTCATCGGCGCCGAAAGCGTAACTCGGCTCTTCGAGTCGGCTGGTCGTGACCAAAGCATCGGTAGCGGAGAAGTTGGCCGCGTCGAGTTGCCGAATCGCGGCGGCACGGAGCCGCACCAGGCCTTGATACTCAAAGTTTTCTGTTTTGGGCAGCGGCGTGAGCAATTCAGCATCCAAAATGACACCCACTTGGCGGCGGACGTCGTAGAACATGCGGTTGGCGTAAACCACACGGTCCCCTTGGCGAAATTCGATATTGCCTTCCATGTAGATTTCCAGCGGCGTGTCTTGGCTCTGGAACGACTGGCCACCGCCAACTCCCAAGTCGCCGGCGGTCCAAATTACCGCACGATCGGTGGTGATGTCGACCGTGCCAATGGGTCCGAACGCTGCGGGAACTTCATTCGTGGGCAAACCTTCGATGAGAACCCTCATGCCGCCAGAAATGACAAACGCCTTTTCACCAGTCGGTAAGTTTCGACCCTCAACCGTCGGCTCAAAGTCGCTGCGCGGGAAGAATTCGATGCGCCGCATGCCCGTGGGACTAGGCTGCACGGCGATGGCCGGTGGCAGAAACTCGTTGTACTGGGCGAGTAAAAGTTGCTGCTGCCGCTCGGGATCGAACTGCACGAGGCCGCGCTCGTAAATCTGCGGCGGCTTAGGCGTGCTGAGGACCGGCTCGGGTAACTTCATCCGCAGCTCGCCGGTCGTTTCCAGGCGTTTGAACCAGAGGGGCTGCATTTGGCGTTTGGCTTCCCGTGTGCCGCTGGTGGGATCGTCGATCACAATCTGCTCGGCCTCGGACGCTTCCATGTAAACGACCAACCGATTGGGTTGGTCCGCCGGACGGTTCGCATCGATCCACAGGACCGCTTCGGGGGCACGGGCGTAGGTAAGGCCCTGATTGACGTAGCAATTGCCCTTTAAGTGCCAGACTTCGTAGGTGCCCTGTTGCCAGCGGCAGCACCAATCGGCCGCGACGGTGATGGGCTCGGTGATCGCGGTGGTCTGTGGCGCGGATTCTGCGCATACACTTCCCAGGAAACTCTCAAGGGCCAAGGATACCACGACCAGCAGCCGGCAGAGGAACGAGCGTGTTTGGACTGGTCGCTTAAGCGACCAGTCCGCAGGATGACACCGCTGCGCGCAGCGCGAACCGTTCCGTCGGGTGCGGAGAAAGGGCGGGCAACGCCTGGTGGTGCGCGCAATGTTCAGCGTGCTTTTTTCCTTAGCGAGTACGAGTCGATCCGAACGACCGACCGCGTGCATCAACAGTAAGCAGCACTTTGGGTTACGAGAATAATTTTTCCCAAAACTTGGGCGGCGGATTATAGGGGCCGGAAAAAATAGCGGCAAGGCACTTTTGCTGTTCGCTAGCAATCCCTAAGTCTTTATCTCTGCATGACTTATAGCGGCAAATTCGTGGTCATTAGCTATGGCGGCGGCTCGCGTATCGCAATGCCATGAATTCCGCGCGGCGATGTAACACGCCAGCAGTTCTTGCGCAGGTGTCTGAGAACCTCATTCTCCCCCCGACCTTTGAGTTGTCGAGCCTGCCATGAACACCGATACTGCGCATCCCTCCTTGTGTCATTCCCCCTTGGAAAGTTCCTTTCACCCGCCTGCCGTCTCGATGCCCACCAATTTCACGCACCACGCTCTCGAATGGCTGATTCAAATGCGGTGGTGGCTGTTGGGACTGGCGGTGGTGTTGGGCAGCGTGGGGGCGTATATCGGTCGGGACTTGCAAATGGATTGCTCGCTCGAGCGAATGTTCGCGCCTCACGATCCGCTGCTCGCTCCGTATCAAGAGTTGCAGCGCGTCTTCGGCGAGCACCAATTCGTGTTAGCCGTTTATCGCGATGCCGATCTGGCCACCCCAGTTGGCCTTGCCAGGGTGGAAAAGTTCGCCCTTGCAGCGTGCCAAATCCCCGGCGTCGTGTCGGTTGTTTCGCTGCACGATGTTCCCGGCCTGCTGGACAGCGAGGGGGCCGCCATCAAAACCAACAACCGCGCGAAAAAACTCCAGGCCGTGTTTGCCGGCTATACGCACAATGAATTGCTTAATGCCGCGGGGGTCGTGTGCCTATTAGACAAAGAAAACACTTCGCAGAAACCAACGCGGGAAACACTTGCCGAACTGCGCAAACTCTTGAAGCCTTTGCCTGGCGGGGTGCTGGTGGGCGAACCGGTGTTGATTGGCGAAGCCTTTGATTTGTTGGAAGCCGATGGACGACGGCTCAACACCTGGTGCTTGGGACTATTGCTGCTGACCATCTACATTTGCTTCCGACAATTGCGCTGGCTGGTACTTCCTTTGTTGTTGGTGCAAGTGACTTTGGCACTGACGCGCGGCGTGCTCGTCCTCCTCGAATTGGAACTCAGCATGGTCAGTTCAATGCTCGCGGCGATTGTTACCGTGGTGAGCATCGCGGCCGTGATGCACGTGATCGTGCGCTACCGCGACGAGCGTTTGGCTGGCCTTGAGCCGTGCGCAGCGTTTCTGCGTACCGGCGAATTGCTCGCCGCTCCTCTATTCTTTGCTTGTTTGACCGACGCCTTCGGCTTCGCGGCCTTGATGGCGTCGAGCGTGAAGCCGGTGACCGACTTTGGTTTGATGATGGCCATTGGCAGCGCACTGGTGTTTGTGGTGATTGTGCTCATTTCGCCGGGCATCATTCTCTTTGGAAATGACCGCAGCCGACCTCGCGCGGAACCGGAATCGGTGGAAATGCAAAACTATTTGCACGCGCTC
>JBGTMM010000657.1:0-8100 GCA_041743635.1 Bythopirellula sp. | reverse complement strand
CGGTGCCGCCGGAGATAATGATGTTCAAGTGGGCCTTCATGGCTCCTTCCAAGAGCATCACCATCTCGGGAGTCATGCTGTTGGAGTTCAGCAAGTCTTCGAGCTTGAGCGGATTCGAGCCGAAGCGGCGAATCGTGACGCTGGGGCCGTCGAGTGCCAAGGGCGGAATAATCGCATTCACGCGCGATCCGTCCGGCAAGCGGGCGTCGACCATGGGGCAAACTTCGTCCACCCGACGGCCGACTTTCGATACGATGCGGTCGATGATCTGCATCAGGTGCTTGTCGTCGCGGAACGTGACGGTCGATTTTGTGAGCTTACCGCCCTGTTCGATAAAGACGCACTTTGGCCCATTGATCATAATTTCGCTGATCTTGGGGTCTTTGAGCAGCAATTCGAGCGGGCCGAGGCCGAAGGTTTCGTCCAGCACTTCCTCGACGAGGCGGTCGCGCTCGGTGCGGTTGAGAAAGGTGTCCTCGGTATCGCAGAGATGCTCGACAACAAGCCGAATTTCGCGGCGAAGGACGTCGCCCTGCAACTCGCCGACATGGGAGAGGTCAAGTTTATCCACCAACTTCGAGTGGATGCTCTGCTTGAGTTTCTCGAACTCGTGCTGCTTGTCCTGAACACCGACGGGCGGCATGGCTGTGTTGAGTTTGGTCATGAGTCGATATTCCTCAAATGCCTGATCGCGTGAATCTGCGTGAATGGCGTCAAGCAAAGATAGCTTACGCCCCGTAGATTCGGGGCCGTAAGGAAAAGAGCGGATTAGTCGGATTGTGACGGTAACAGAAGCCCCTAGCCGCCAGCGCGAGCTGGCGGGCAGGGTCGGGTGCTGCTACCACCGGCCATCCACCCCGGTTACAATGCGTGGGTTCGACCCATTGCCAAGGTCATCGATCAAGTCTGCAGGGTGAAGAATGAGCAGCGCCGAGAACGATCCAACGCTATCTCAACATGATTCGCCACGAAGGAGTGTCCCTCTTTCGAATGGATCGAAACTCGACTCGGTACGGGAAGAGTTTGTAACGGCATGGCTATCTCACAAGACCCCGCAAATTGAAAATTACTTGAGCAAGCTCGACGAACGAGAGCAACCCACCGCGTTTTACGAGCTGCTCAAGTCGGAAGTTCGACTCTGCCGCGAACATGACCAGACCATAGCTCTGGAGGAGTATTTAGCTCGCTTCCCGAAATACGAGCAATCGATTCGCGCGGCTTGTTCAACGAATAACAAATCTCTATCAACATTTGATCCAAACTCTCCTCGCCCGAGCGGACTCCATGTTCGTTGTCCGCATTGTCACGCTCCTATCGAACTGATACCCGACGCTCGCCTGGAACATATCCGTTGTTCAAGTTGCGGTAGTGATTTTAGTCTGACCAGTGAACTCGAGGGGCCCACTCGCGATGCCCGTAACTTTGCCAGCGTGGCGCATTTCAAGTTGGTCGAACGGCTAGGGATGGGTGGCTTTGGTGCCGTTTGGAAAGCTCACGATACAGAATTAGATCGTACCGTGGCGATTAAAATTCCGCGGACGGGACAGCTCGATAAACAGCATCAAGATTTATTCTTGCGTGAAGCCCGTTCGACCGCCCAACTGCGGCATCCCAATATCGTCCCTGTTTTCGAAGTGGGACGTGACGGCGACACACTATACATCGTCAGTGAGTATGTGCGTGGCCTGTCGCTTTCGGATCGGCTGACGGCCGGAGCCCTAACGACGCACGAGGCTGCCTCCATGTGCGCCACGATTGCAGACGCCCTGCACCATGCGCATGAGCAGGGCGTGGTTCACCGCGATATGAAACCGGCTAACGTGATGCTCTCCGCCGCCGGCGAGCCGCACTTAATGGATTTTGGTTTGGCCCGGCGGGAGGCGAATGAAATCACGATGACTATAGAAGGCCAAATTCTCGGCACACCGGCTTACATGTCGCCCGAACAGGCGCAGGGCGAAGGACATACAGCTGATCGGCGCAGCGATATTTATTCCATGGGTGTGATTTTGTTTCAACTGTTGACGGGTGAATTACCGTTTCGCGGCAATGCACGGATGCTAATTCACCAGGTGATCCACGAAGAACCTCCCAGCCCGCGCAAGCTCAACGCGACGATCCCCAGAGACTTAGAGACGATCGTTCTCAAGTGCATGGAAAAGGAGCCGAACAAGCGGTACAACACCGCTCATGCATTGGGCCTCGATCTTGAGTCCTATTTGCGGGATGAGCCAATCAGCGCCCGCCCGATTTCCGCGGTGGAACGACGTTGGCGGTGGTGCCGACGGAATCCGCTGGTGGCTTCGTTGGGGATTGCCGCCGCGGTGCTGCTATTGAGCGTGGCCACTGTGGCAACGGTCGGATATATCTCTACGTCGAACGCGCTCGAAGCCGAGGCGGAGGCCGCCAGCACCGCCAAGCAAGTCGCGGAATTTCTAACGAACTTGTTTCGCTCGTCAGACACAATGGGCTGGACAGAAAGCGAAAGTTTCAGTTTTCTAGCGGGCGATTCAAGCGAACTTGATTTATCCGCGCAACAAATTTTGGAGCGCGGTGCCGAGAGAATCGAAACCGATCTTGACGGACAGCCCAAAATTCAAGCGACGCTAATGGAAACAATCGGCCGAGTCTATTGGTCGATCGGTCTTTACGACAAATCCATCGACATGCTGCGTAAATGTTTGCAAGTCGTTCGTAGTCTTGAGCCGGTCGATCCGATGCGCGTCGCGGATATCAGCAACTCACTGGCGCTCGCGCTGCACTTTGGCGGCAAGTCAGATGAGTCGGAGGCCTTGTACAAAGAGGTGCTTGCAGCACGGACTAGAATACTGGGTAAGCAAGACTTGAAAACGATCTCAACTATGCAAGGTCTGGGTTTGTTGTATGCCAGTACAAGCAAATACGACGAAGCCGAGAAAGTATTAACTGATGCCGTGAGAAGCAGCCGCGAAGGTTTCGGCCCGCGGCATCAAATGCTTGCCCAGAGCTCAGTGATCTTGGCATCGGTTAACCTCTGTAGAGGCCAACACGACGAGGCCTTAATTGCGGTCTCTCAAGCGATCGCCATCAGTGCGGCCAACAACAATAATGATGGTGTTTCCGCCGCTCGTGGCGTACTGCTTTATCAAGAGGGAATTATCGACGCCCAAAAGGGTGACCTCAAGCGTGCGGAGATCAAATTAACGGGTGCCGTAAACACTCTCAGTACGCTCTGGGGACGCAATCATCCCATCGTCGCATGGTGTATGTTCGACCAAGCGCGCTGTTTCGCTGATCTTGGCAAGAAACAAATGGCGCTTTCAATCTTTGAAGAGTCAATCAAAATAGCTGACGGCTTCCTTGCAGATAATCACGTCGAGTTGATCGACGCGAGGTTGTCGCTCGCTGGCATTTACATCGATCTTGATGAGCTTGCCAAGGCGAAAAAACTCCTGGAACAGATCCAGCAAGATGCCTGGCCCGAGAAGGCAGACGGAATATCTCAAGTGGCCGACACCGAAGGGGCATCGCTCTCTGGACGAGAAAGTAGCGAGTTCGCACGCTACCAGTTATTGAACTCGTACTTGTTCCGAGTGATGGGCCGTCCCGAGGAGGCCCTCGATCATAGCCGACGAGGGCTGGAGGTTGCACAAGCCGGTGGTGCGGATGTGGGCAACAATTTCTGGAATTACCGCTGCGAGGTAGCCCGATGTCTGCTCGCGCTTGGTCGACCGAAAGAAGCGATAACGCTGCTTACGACTGCTCTGCGACAGCATGAGAACGACATTCTCCTTCAGACAGAAAATCCCAACGAAAAATTACGTTTTAGCGTCTTTGAACTCATCGGCACGGCTCACCTCCAGATGGGAGATCTTGTCGAAGCAGAAGCCGCATACACAAAAGCCCAAGAATACGCGGGAACTGAGGACGAGAGCGCGAGACCATTTTTGAATGCACGAGCGCAGTATCTGTTCGGTATGATTAGTACCGAAAAAGGTGACTTTGATACCGCAGACAAAAACCTAGCCGCCGCTCACGCGGTGTTTCAAGCACGTTTTGGAGAAGACAATGAATGGACTCGCGAGGCGGTGGAAGCTCTTGATAGACTGCGGAAAAAAGCTAATCAATCAAGCAAATCTTCGCCGGCGATAGTGGAAAAGGCGCGATAAACGCGCATGTCAATGCTTTCTTGCACGTATTGCACCGAGCCATCGCCGAATAAAAAATTTCCCCCTCCGGGATGATCGCTGCGAAAATTCGGCACGCGGTGAGTATTGCCGGGGTTCGTAAGCGTGCCCTCGCAGTTGGTAGGATTTGCTTTCTCATTGTAGAGGAACTGCGTGACGGGACTCTTGTTCAAAGGATCCAATGTGCATGCGAAATGTCCAGCCGAAGCGTACATGAATGATCGCAACAGGTACGAAGTATTGCCCGAGCCGATCCAATATTGCCGGGCCGGGTAGGGTTCGCCAGCAAATATCGGTGAGGGCATGTCAGGGGTCGTGCATCCGGGGTCACGGCAAAGAAGCCAATGGGGACCACTGGCCCCCTCGCCCATGGCTAGCGTATTGCTCGTCCCATCCGTGATGTCTTTAAGTTTCACGACTAAGTCGTAGTCGAACATGCCTTGTTCGCTCGCGGGCATTGTTTCCGGAACAATGCAGAATCCGTCGCTGGCTCCTTTTGAGAGCACGTAGTCCGAAAGTCCGGCTTCATCGCCAATCGGCGAGTTCATCACGTCGGCGGCGAACGCAAAAAACTCGTCTTTAACAGGATTGATTTTGTCAGCATTCGAGGGACACAGAAAAAGCGAAATCGGTTGTCTCGCTGTGCTGGCCTGTTGATAGTACCAAGTCTCATTGCTATCGTACAAAGAGTACAGATTTGTCTCTTCCAAAAATGGCAGCAATTGCGTCAAGGCATTTTGAAATACTCCGTCGGACTTCCAGTAGTCATCAGTCTTTTCGTCCTCATCCAGAATTGAACCAATGGGCAGATGGTGATTCTGGCTCTCAAAGTTAAACAGCGACGTCCCAAGCTGCCGCATGTTGTTGACACAGGACACCCGGCGACCGCTTTCGCGCGCAGCTTGAATTGCCGGGAGCAGAAGCGCCACCAAAACCCCAATGATCGCGATCACGACTAAAAGCTCGACTAAGGTGAACGCGGTTCGCGGGAACCTGTAGGAACCGAAGCTAAAAAGCGGCGCGGTCGATCTTTTCTTGAAACAAATCATCGCATGAGAGTCACGAGCGACAGTTTCCGCAGAAACACCGGCGAAAAATATAGGTACGACTTTTCCACGGTTAGCACGAAATATACTTGCACTTTTGCGCCGGATCAAGCAGAATCCCGATTTGCGACATTAAAATCCTCAGGGGAGAACCTATCGTGAGAAAAACACCTTGGTGCCAGTTGCTGGCTGCGTTGTTGCTGGTTTGCTGGTGCCGACCGACCGTTGCCACGGAAGTGATTTTTACAATCGACTCCGCGAACAGTTTTATTCAAGTTGTGCCTGGCGAAATCGGCCCTGGGGGTGCTCCTAACGCGGGAACTTTTGTAGCTTCACGTTTTATCATCGGGGCCAACGGCCACATGTTGAACGACAATACGAGCCTGATGAATCAACTCACTGGGATAATCAAGGCGGACTTAGTTGGACAGACTCTTACTTTTTCTGGAGGTAGTTTAATCGATGTCTTGGAGCACCCAGACGGCCCCTTCCCGCCAACTGCCGAGGAGGCTGAATCGCCGGGTGTTGAAGATAATTTCGGCGGCCGCATTTTGTTCGATACGCCATTTATTCGTAGTGATTTTGGCGCGGTTGTGATTCGAGATGCGATTGCCGACATACGTGCGGGTAGCGTTACGTTGGGAAGCACTTCGACCAACTTCGACTTCGAGTTGCTTTCGGCTTATGTCGATTACCAACAGAACGGCGAAGACGACGCCGAATCTTTAGACGCGGCGACATTCGAATATGAGTCTATCAGCACGGCAACGCTTAGCGGCACCGGCGATGAATTGACAAAGATTACGGTCTCGTTTGAGCTAACCGCACCGTTCGCGGCATTGTCTCCGGATGACATCGACAGCCAGCTTGCGATATCTGCCCAAATTGTCGCCAACCTTGCAAGCGAGCCTGGCGACTTCGACAGAAATGGGGAAGTTGACGGGCGGGACTTCCTGCTATGGCAGCGTAATCCGGCAATCGGGAATCTCGTCGATTGGCAGGCGAATTATCCCAATGAGTCTCCCGGCGATTTTGACGCCGATGGCGATTTGGATGGCCGCGACTTCTTAGCGTGGCAACGCAATCCGAGTGTCGGCAATCTCGCCGATTGGCAAGCGAACTACGGCACGGGACCAATTAGCAATTCAGTTGCAGTGCCGGAATCTGTTTCAATATTATCTGGTCTCTGGCCATTTGCTTACGCGATACTTCGGCGAAGGCAATGACGGTAAAAGTATCGCGGCTACTATGTGCGGCTAGGAAAAGATAATCTTAGCTCTTCGCGGGGTACATGTTCACCCAGCGGCGGCTTTTGGAGTTTTTGTCGCCGGCGTCGCCTTTCTCAGCTTCCCAGCAAGTTGGCGAGCGTCACGGGAAAAACCGTTTCGTCGCAACCCGTATCAAGGAGGGCTTGAATCGACTCGGTGCCGCTCGGGCCACCAACACGAATGATTGCCTCAGGGCGGTAGACAATACCGTCTGGAACCGTGGGCGAGGGCTCGACTTCATAACTTGCGTAGCGAAACCTCATCGCACCCCGCCGAGAAAGCGAACGTCCGCGCGGGGTGCCTTTGCCAAAATGGGGGCTGACTCGCCTGCCGACTCAGCCGCCTGACGGGCCTCTGTGAGCGTGCGACCGCTCGCCACGATTTTAGTTTGTTCGTGGTTCCAAGCAATCCAGCACCCGGCAAATTCTCGGGGTACCAATGGCAAGGGTTGATGTGTGGCTGTCATGGTCGATCTCCTTCCAGCACCATTGTACCGCGGGGAGATTGTAGAAGCGAGAGATTATCGTCTTAACTCTTCGCCGGCCACATGTTCAGCCAGCGGCGGCTTTTGGAGTTTTTGTCGCTGGCGTCGCCCTCTTCGCGCTGTTTGCCGCAGACCGCGTCGGCGAGCTGCATGATCGAGGTGGTGATGCCCGCCTTGGGGGCGTGTTGTACGAGCGGCACGCCGTTGTTCCGTACTTCCACCATCACGCGGTAGTCGTTGGGAATCTGCCAATAGATTTCCCGTCCGATGGTTTCCTGGGCTTTTTTGAGACTGATCTGCCCGGTGTCTTGGCCGACACGATTGACGATGATCCGCACTTTGTTGCGCAAGGAATCATCGCCGTCGAAGGTCATCATCAACCGTACCACGTTCCGCAAGCAGGGCAGATCCAACTGGGTAATCATCAGAATATCGTCGGCCATGTAGATGGCCTGCATGTCGAGTTCGCCAAAACTTTTGGAAAGGTCGATCACGATGTGCGAAAACGACGTTTTCAATAAACCCAGCACGCGTTGCAAACTGTCGGCCGTGATCAGCCTCACGTCTTCCAGTTGGATGGGCCGGGGTAAGAGGGAAACGCCGGACGAATGTTTGGTGAGCGACTTTTTGAGCAGCGTCAGGTCCAAGCGGGCCACGTTTTGTGCCACGTCGGCCAGGCTGTATTCGGGAATCGTATCAAGGAAAACGTCGCAATCCCCCAGCGCCACGTCCAGGTCCACGAGCACGACCGAATTGTCGCGATCCGAGGCCAACGCACACGCCAGGTTTACGGCAACGCTCGATGAGCCGACGCCCCCGGTCGCTCCGGCCACGGCAATCACGCGGCAACCTTGGGGCGCGTTTTTCTGTTCGCTGGTGTTTTGTCGCTTGACCCGATTCAAGGCCGAGACCAAGTCTTCTTCCTTCAAGGGTTCGGTGAGAAACTCTTTCGCCCCGGCCCGCATCGATTCGAGAATCAAGCGGCCATCGGTGGAGCTGCTGGTTACGAAGAGCGTGCAGTTTGGTGTTTTGGCGAGAACCTCCGCGATTAATCGCGTGGCGGTTTCGGGGTCGCTGTCCATGGCCACGATGCCAATTTCCGGCTTCGTTTGATCGACCACGTCGGCAAAAAATTC
>JBGTMM010000656.1:0-4231 GCA_041743635.1 Bythopirellula sp. | reverse complement strand
ATAAACCAAATCATCTCCGGCGCTAGGCCCCTGGTCTCGCCGGTTCAATACATGAGAGAACCATGACCGCCTTACTTGAAGCTGAATTACCCAGCCTGGATTTTTTACAAAGTAGTGAGCCTTTAGAAAGCACCACCGCGGAGCTCGTGCGCGCCGCGCAAGACGGCGAGTCGGCAGCCTTCGGCGAGTTGGCAAATCGTTTCGAGCGGATGGTTTACTCCGTCTGCTGGCAGCGCCTGCGGAATCACGCTGAAGTTCAGGAAGTGACGCAAGACGTGTTCGTCAAGGCGTTCGAGAAATTGTACCAATTGTCCGAACCCGCGGCGTTTGCCGGTTGGTTACGGTCGATTGCCGTCAGACAGTCGATCAACCGCAGCGCGCGGCGGCCCCCGTCAATCGCGGTCGAACCACAGATTTTGGATCGAGCCGACAATCGGCATGTCGCTCCGCTCGATTCGGTACTCGCGGGCGAACGGCAGGATCAGTTGCGATACGGACTCGGCCAATTGTCGTCCCTCGACCGTAGCACGCTTGTGGCGTTCTACCTCAAAGGTCGGTCGCTTCTCGAAATGAGCGACGACTTTGCGGCACCGGTCGGCACGATCAAGCGTCGATTGCACGTCGCGCGGAAGCGATTGGCCAAGGAATTGGAGTGCCTGCAAGCGGTCTGAACCGCCGCTAGTGCTCAGATTTTTCTGCCCTGGAAAGGTCGGGGATCGGCAACGGGTGCCGGTCTCCGACCCTCTTTTATATTATGAAGCGCCGTCACTTGTGACGCGCACCAATCGCCACGCAGACCCAACCCGCGATGAACGATGCCCCACCCAGTGGCACCACCGCGCCGAGTTTGCTCCAACTCGCGCTCAGGAATGTCATCGCGTATAGCGAACCGCTAAACAGCAGAATTCCAACGAGAAACAACAACGACGCGGTTTTCAGCAGCCGACTCTGTTCCCGTTGCTCAGCGACCAGTGCGATCACCACCATGCCGAGCGCGTGATACAGGTGATATTTCACGCCGGTCTCGAACCAATCGCGCCGTTTGCTGAGTTCTGCCTCGTATCCGATCGCCAGGAGTTTTTTCTCTAGACCGTGCGCACCGTAGGCCCCCATCACAACAGCCGTTGCCGCCAACAAAGCGCCCCCCATGATTGCCGCTCGACTATTCACAAGATGACTCCATAAAAAAACCTCTGGCTCCACGATAAGTGAAGCTGGAGGTGTTGTGAAGTCTTGCGGACTTTTATACTTGGAAAGAGCTTACTCTTGGTTGATGCCCAAACGCTCCTCTTCTTCCTCTTGAATGATAATATGGGGCGTGACCATCATCATCAAACTGTCAGTCTCGCGGCCGATGCCCACATTGCGGAACAAGCGGTCGACGTAAGGCACTTTGCTCAATAGCGGCACGCCGAATTCGTCGCGACTTTCTCGCAACCGCTTGACACCGCCCAACAGCACCGTGCCACCGTCGGGCACGCTCACCGTCGTGGCCACGGTGATAATCTGAAACGTCGGCAACTGGACCGTCGTGCCGCTCCTCGTCACTTCTTCCGACTCATCTTCGCTACTGTCATCGTCTCCGTCGGTGGTGCTACTGGAAGTCGAAGTCGTTTCCGAGCCTTCAAACGTAAAGGTATCAACGTCACCGATCTGGCTGAAGAACGGCACGAGCGTGAGCCGCACGTACTTGCGATCATCGGATACAACCGCCTGGACCGTTAAAAGCGTCCCTTCAGAAAGGACGACGATCACGGGTTGCTGCGCCGCGGCGAATTCACCCACCACCGGGATCACGCTAATCACAAACGGACGCAACGCCGTGTCGGCCACGATGCCTTGCTGGCCGTTGAAAAGTGTCACCTTGGGAGCTTGCAAAATGTTGGCCCGGCTGTCACCTTGGGAGGCATTGATCAGGAAAAAAGCTTCGATATCGCTGAGGATCGCGAAACCGAATTCTCCGACGGACTGAGGCCCGCCAAATTGCGGCGTCGATAAGCCAAAACTATTTTGCCGGAACGGAACATCCAGGTCCACGGTGAAGTCCGGCAACGGATCAGTCAAACCCGTGGGATTGCCGCTGATACCTACGGTGGCACTCGCGCGTTGCGGTTCAAAGCCAGGGGGTGCGACGATTGATCCGCTGGCGATTCCTGTGTTATCTTCAATATTGAAGTCAAAATCGATGCCGATCCGCTCGAAAAAGCTATCCGTGAGCCGAATGAAGCGTACTTCGATCGTGACCTGCAAATCCTGCAAGCGACGCAATTGCTCCAATAAATCCACGATCTGCTCGTGAACGCGCTGCGTTTGGCTGACCACCAAACTGAGATTCGTAGGGAAAGGTTGTATCTCACCCTCGCCGCTGCCGTTTTCCATCCACGTGTCGTATTCGACCGTCGATACGATGAGATCGATCAGCGAATCGAAGTCGGCATTGGCAGCGCCGCCGAGACCACCCGGCCCACCACCCATGGGAACGGAAGATTGACCGGGGGTCCCCCCTCCGAATTGCTGAGCCAACGCATTGCCCGGCATGGCATTGCCAGGCCCCGCGGGAGCCGTGGGCACCATCGCCACGGGGCCCGATGATCGGGAGCCGTTGCTGAAGGGCATGTTCGCGTAAGCCTCGTTAATCAAGCCCTGCAAACCCATGTTGCTGCTGGGCACAAAGTTGGGAATCGGAATCACCAAGTCCGCCACGTTGTAGATGCGGGGCTCCACCTCGCCATCGCGGATTTGCTCGCTTGTGACTTTAAGCACTTCATCCTTAATCATGTAAGTGAGGTGCAACGGTTCGAGAATCAGGTTGAGCGCGCTTTCCAATGAAATTTCGCGGCCTAGGTTCAAAGTGACACCCGTATCGGGTTGCACTCCTTCTTGGTCCAAACCCAGGGGATCGAGATGGATGTTGATCCCCGCCAGTTTCGACAGGCCGTCGATCACTTCGGAGAGCGGCATGTCGTTGTAGCTAGGCAACACCTGCGTCTTGAGCTTGCGCTGGATTTCCAGCTCACTCTCCGTGCTATAAGCATCGGCGTTTGTCGATCCAGGACGTTTACTGATCTCTTCCCAAGTTTCCGCATCGTACGTAATCGGTTGAACCGCTGAAACTAGGGCTTCGCCCTTTGTTCTTTCGATGTCCTGAAAGACACCGATAACACCACCTTCCGCAACGTCTTTCAATTCGCGGTTAAGGACCGTCCGGCGGATAAATTTGCAATTCTCCCAAACTAACTGAGCCACCGGATCGTCGGGAGCCATTTCGTACAGCCGTTTGGCCACGACTTCCATCTCGCCATAGCGATGTTCATCGCGGAGTTGGTTGAATTGCTCCACCATCTCGGCCATCTTGTCTTGCACTTGAGCCTTCACGGCCCTTTCACGTTCCACTCCGGCCAACGCATCTTTGTTGGCCTCGTCGAGCTCCAGTTCCGCGCCGTGGTCCTTGATGTAGCGGTCGGTCTTGGCAATGCTCAAGCTCAAGCGTCGCATGAGTTGCGTTTTCGTGCTTTCATCAAGCTCGCTCTGAGTGACCAATTCTCCGGCTTCCTGCAGAATGGCGAGCGATTTCTTGGGGTCAGTTTCACGCAGCTTCGCCGCTTCGGTCTGACGCTTCTCGACGTCGGCGGAAAGTTGGCGTGCCATGACGGCCTGAGTGCTGCTCGCGTCTTCGAACAGCGAGTCGCCACCCTGGGTCGCGCCTGGGTTGGGATTGCTGGCCAGCATTTGCAGATGATCTTGCAAGCGTTGCTGGTTCTCAAAGTCGAGTTGATTACGTTTGGCATGAGATAGCCGGAACAGTTTTAGTGCTTCGGTGCGATCACCAGCCCGCAAGGCGATTTCACCCTCCTGCAGCAATGCAAAGGGGTCCATCTGCTCCGGAATTAGATTCTCGGTCGGCGGAGCCGTGTCCGTTGCCGGCAAGGGTTCCGGCTCGACGGTCGGCAACTGCGCGATGCGTGGAACTTCGGGCAACTGCTCGAAATTGGGGAGCGTCAAATCCACCGGCACGGCCGCCGCCGCGGGGGCAACTGCTTGATCCACAATCATCCGATTGTCGGGGTTGCCCGTGGGCAAGGCATCGCGCTGCTTGCGGCTCTGAGCGATGCGGCTGAGCAAATGGCCGGGAGCGTTGTCTTCGACCGCAATCGAGGCGGTCAAACCGGCTGCCTCGGCAGCGGCTCGCTCAGCGTTATCCAAATCTCCCCAAGCCAACAGGGCTTCACCT
>JBGTMM010000655.1:0-2369 GCA_041743635.1 Bythopirellula sp. | reverse complement strand
GGAAGTCGCCGGCGGGCAGCCGCTCGATGAGTTTTTGATCAAGCGTATCTTTGAACCTTTAGGAATGACCGACACGCATTTTTATGTTCCCGAGGAGAAGCTCGACCGCTTCGCGGCGAATTACTATTCCGACGGGAAAGGTCGAATGATCATACGCGATGATCCCCAGCGAAGCGCATATCGGTTCAATCCGGGCCTCCTTGCGGGTGGAGGTGGACTGGTTGGCACGGCGTCGGACTACATGCGATTTTTGCTAATGATCGCCGGCAATGGCGAGTTCAATGGCCAGCGAATTTTGTCGAAAGAATCGGTGCATCTCATGCGAACCGATCAGGTGCCGAAGATGGCCGGCTGGGTGAAGTTTGGCGAAGAAGAACGCACCGGCGTGGGTTTCGGCCTAGGCTTTTCTGTGACAACCGAAGCTCATAAGAATAACCTACACGCCAAAAAAGGCGAATACGGCTGGGGCGGCGCGGCAAGCACGCACTATTGGCTCTCGCCGGAAGATGATCTGGTTGTGCTGACAATGGAACAGCGGGTGCCGTATTCGCCGGAGACGGAAGTAACGCTCAAGCCGGTGATTTACGGTGCGATTGGGGAGTAGGGCCAAAGACCTGCGATTCGTTGATTCGCGGCTAGAGCAGTGAGGCAACACCTCACACAGCACTCTCCGCTATTCCCCCCGTCACCTTTTCCGCGTCGATATCCCCTGTAATATCCACAAACCGACATTCACTCAAGCTGCGGAACCACGTTCCTTGGCGCTTCGCAAACCGGCGGGTGCGGGCTTTGATCTTATTGACCATTGTGTCGTAGTCACCGCCGCCGAGATACTCCATGACTTCCTGATAGCCGACGGCCTGGCTCGCGGTGCGACCCAGTTGCTGGCCATTTGCCGTGAGTTGCTCGACCTCAGCGATCAGTCCGCGGACGAACATTTGTTCCACTCGTTCGTTAATTCGCTCATGCTGTTCTTCACGAGGCCGCCGCAGCACGAACACTCGGCAATCCTCGGCGGGAGTTCCCTCGTCAAAATGCAGTTGCTGATGGCTAATCGGCGATCCCGTGGTACGGAAGACTTCAATCGCGCGAATCAAGCGCCGCGTGTCATGCGGATGGATCTGCGACGCGGCGAGCGGGTCCAGTTGTTCGAGCCGTTCATGAAGCACGTCGCTACCGACCTGTGCCACCTCGGCGGTAATTTCCTCGCGCATCTGCCAATCGGCCGGTGATCCCGACGACATGCCTCGCAAGAGGGCTTTCAAATAGAGCGGCGTGCCACCGACGAACAGCACTTCTCGCTTCCGTGATTTGATGTCGGCGATGGCCGCATGAGCGGCATCGAGATAGCGCTCGATGCTGAATTCTTCACTCGGATTAACAATGTCGATCAAATGATGCGGCACCCGAGCTTGTTCCGCAAGCGTCGGTTTGGCCGTGCCGATGTTCATGCCGCGATAGATGGCCATAGAGTCGAGCGAGATAATCTCGGCCCCTAAACGACCTGCGAGTGCCAGCCCCACCTGCGATTTTCCCACCGCCGTTGCCCCGGTGAGAAACCAACAATCGCGGACAGGTTGTGCTTCGTTCACTGGAGACCTTTCAACGGTTTTAACTGTCATTCTGAGGGAGGCTTGCCGACCGAAGAATCTGGATTGTCGCGTGGAACGTTTGGCAACACGAGTGAGTGGACGACCAAGATTCTTTCCGCCGCGGCGGACTGAGGCTCCTTCAGAATGACAAAACGGCTCCGCGATTGCCACACTTCCCACCGCTGCCTACACTGGAGGATTAACTCGCTCCCTCCCCCATTGTGATGCGTAAACCTTCATAGGGAAAGCCACAAACAGTGGCCGACCAACCACCACGAATGACAGACTCCCTGCGACCACTCGATCATCTGGAACTAACGATCCTCGCGCGTAAGGCATCACCCGGCGAGAAATCGTATACGGCGCAATTGCTCGCGGGGGGCATCGAGAAGATTGGCGGTAAAATCATCGAAGAAGCCGCCGAACTGGTCGAAGCGGCCGGCGAAGAAGGCGCTGCGGGGCATGAGCACACGATCCGCGAGGCGGGCGACTTGATGTATCACCTGTTGGTCTTATTGGCCTGCCGTGGGGTCAGCCTCGCCGAAGTGGAAGCCGAACTCGCGCGGCGATTCGGTGTCTCAGGATTAGAAGAAAAAGCAAAGAGGAAGAATTAACCGCTGATGGACGCTGATAAACGCTGATTTTTTGGGAAATATTTGTAGTGTCAGAACACGGCTTAACCAATTCTAACTCGTTTCTGGATTTTTTATTATCGTTCATCAGCGTCCATCAGCGGTTTTAAAACTATGACAGAAAATTTGCGAATCGGTGTTCCCA
>JBGTMM010000654.1:0-3265 GCA_041743635.1 Bythopirellula sp. | reverse complement strand
CGCCAGCGGAATCAGAACGGCAATCGGAGCCACGCGCGCCACTTCGCTCAGCGTGCTCCACAATGTGGGTTCAGAAACCGCAATTCGCAAACACCCGAAGGGTTGCTTATCGGCCATCAGCGAGACGCGGAATTCTTGGAGGATGGTCCCCGCTTCATCGGTAAAGCGCACACCCGTGATGGTGCCCCAACGGAGATGGCTTCCCTCGTGCTCTTGAACTTTTTTGCCGATGAATTGGGGATTACTGTGAGCGAGATAGATGTCCGCCGTGGACTCGATCGAGCAATAATTGGCGCGAAAGTCGGATTTTGCTTGTGTGATCGACGCCTGCAGGTTGGCCTTGCCGCTGCGGATAAATTCCAGTTCCAGGGCAGCGGTCAATTTGCCGAGCCGCGAAAGACTGGAGTTAATCCCCCGCGAGCTGAGAATGCCGTGCGAGGTCACCAGCACACCCACCGAGAGCCAGGCCACGGCAATTAAGCAGAACAGCAGATAGTAGGCAACCACTCTGCGGGGCAAACCCGGCTTGGCACGGCGTAGAAACATGATTGATCTGAGGGTAAGCACACGGTCGGTTACTACTCGGCGACTAAACGCACGTATTCAACAAATCCTCGACGGCTTTTACGATCGCAGCGGGGCTGAAGGGTTTGGAAAACACGCCGCTGATTCCCAACTCCTCGCGTAACCGCGGCAGCTCCAATTCCAGTCCCTTGGCCGTCAACAAAATAATGGGGCAATCGAAATACGCCGGCAATTTTCGCAGCTCACGGCAAAGTTCGATGCCCGTGAGTTCCGGCATTTGCTGGTCGGTCACCACCACGTCGAACTGCAACAATTGAGCGGCTTCGAGCGCTAAACGGCCGTTCCTGGCGGTTTGCGTTTCAAACCCCGCCCGGTCCAGGGCGAACTGGGTCACACGCGCCAGTGCCAGGTTGTCGTCAACAATTAACGCTCGTTTTCCCATAGCCAATTCACTCTCTGGGCAAAGTCACTGCAAGTCCTTCTCTCACTAAGTCGACCACTTATTAAAGCTCGTTGTAGTTGCCAGTGTCCGCCGACGGGGTGTCGGCCGTGCAGTTGCAAATGAACTCACCTGTCGTAGGGTTATACATCCACCCGGTCGCGTTATTAGCCACCGCGGGACCTGTACCTGTGGCAACTGTGATCAAGTTGTCTTCCACTCCTACCGGGCTCGCGGGAAATTTACCGCGAACATAATCGGCCATGAGTCCATGGAAATTGGTGGCACCGACGCCGGTGCCCGTGCAAGTTGGGAATGTTCCGCCATTGTCGGCCGAATACAGTTCGATGCTGTCACGAATAATGGAAAGCGTTTGGCGGACACCGTTCTCGGTGGCGAGACCCGACGTGGAAAAGAGCTTGGGTGCTCCCACGCCGGCCAAGATGCCTAAAATCAGAATCACGACCACAAGTTCAATCAGGGTAAAACCATTGCGTCTACGTACCATTGTGTTGCCCTCTACATGTTATTGAGTCAGTTTGACTAAGAGCACGCTTAGGAAAAGGTAGCTTGCCCTGAAATCCACGATCCGCTTTTCCGCGACTTCTCTGCGAAAAAGTTTCCGGGACTAAGAAATAGATAGCTTGTGGATTCGCTACACCCGGTACGGGTACCAGAATTGCAAAAATACATCGCCTGGTGCATCCGGCATAAGCCCTAGAAGCAGTTTAAAACCGGGGGCTAGCGCCCTGCGGCTGATTTAATCAGCCGGAACGCGCTAGCGTCCGGTTTATTGTGTGAAACCGGTTCTAGTGACAGGACCACCCCACAGAGCAGCTTCGCTTATTTACTAAGCTATTCTTCCGGAAGATCGTGGATCGCGCGACCCTCCGTCCGAGGCTTATAATGACAACATCTCTGTTAACTCCAGAAATGGAAATGCTCAATAGCTCTGGCGACGTGCGCGAGCTAGAGGAGATCCTCGCGGCGCAGGCGGCGGAACTTGGCCAGTTGCGCGAAGAGAACGCCGCTTTCTTGCGCCAGGTGAGTGAAGATTTCGAGGAGCTCACCTTTCTCCGCTCGATGGCGGAGCATCTTACCCTCGAAGAAAGCAATCAGGGCCTCACCCGGCTCACCGACTACACGCTTTCGCTGCTGGGCCAAATCGTCGGCGTGGAACACTTGTTTTTTCTCGACAGCCCACGAGGACAGCCTCGGCTGATGGCCGCCTGGAGCGAGTCGGCGCGCGACATCCCAGCTTTCGAGGCACGGCAACTGCAGGACCTCACCCGCGACTTATCCCAAGCGATGGGTGATCGGCCTCTCGTGCGGAATTCGATCAATGACGAGGACTTGGGCCATGGTCTGCATGGAATTAAAGAACTGGCGATCGTGCCCGTTTCCACCAACATTGCTCGCATCGGCTGGCTGCTGGCGATCAACCGCAGCGCACGCCAAGCCGCCTTGTGCGCCGAAGTGGGTTGGAAATTGAGCCAGCACGAACTTGGCACGCGCGAAGCGTCGCTCTTATGCACGGCCGCCGCGATGCTGGCCTCCCATGCGAACAATCTCACGCTGCTGGAAGAACGGGAAAACCTGTTGGTGAGCGTGGTGCGCACACTGGTGTCCGCCGTCGACTCGCGTGATCCGTACACTTGCGGTCATAGCGAGCGCGTAGCCCTCTATGCGAAACGCCTGGCGCAAGAAATCGGCCTGGCCGACGAGGAATGTGAAAAAGTTTATTTGACTGGTGTGCTGCACGATTTGGGCAAGATCGGCATCAGCGATTCGGTTCTAAAAAAATGTGGCCCACTGACTCAGGAAGAATTCGCCGAAATTAAGCAGCACCCCGACCTTGGTTGGGCCATTCTGCAGGAACTCGAACAATTCGCTTATGTGCTTCCCGGCGTGCTGCATCATCACGAGCGCTACGACGGCAAGGGCTATCCCGATAATTTGCGCGGTGAAGAGACGCCCCTCGATGGCCGGCTGTTGGCCGTGGTGGATTCCTTTGATGCGATGACCTCCGACCGACCCTATCGCGCGGGCATGCCGATCGAGAAGGCCCTCGAAATCCTTGGCGATGGCGCGGGAACCCAATGGGATGCGGAAATCGTGGATGCGTTTTTACGGATTCTACCCGACATCCTGGAAATCCGCGGATCCTATCGCCGCCCCCCCCTTCCCACGCGCAAACTGCCTGAGCCGGTGTCATAGCCACGGATGAAACACGGATTAGAAGAGAATTGCAGGAATCAATACACCATTCGTTGGAAATTATCCATGTTTAATCTGTGTTTC
>JBGTMM010000653.1:0-1855 GCA_041743635.1 Bythopirellula sp. | reverse complement strand
TCAAAAAACGGCTCGGGAAATTTTGGACCATGTCCGCAAAACTATTCCCAACCAAATTATGGTTGACGGCACTCAACCGGAAGAATTATCGCGAACGAATTCTTTTCACTACAGCCTGTTTAACCTCCAGGCGCTGGGGGCGGTCGCACGCATGGGCGAATCGCTGGATTACGATCTGTGGCATCAACGTGACAAGGAAGGGAGAGGGATGCAGGTCGCCGCGGAATATCTGCTCCCCTATGTAACAGGGTCCGCCGATTGGCCCCACGAGCAGATTAGTGAGTATCGTCTTTCCCCACTCACAAACCAATTCTTGCGGATGCTGTCGGTACGATATCAAGAGCCAGGTTGGCTAGATGTTTCGAAAAAATTTCTGGTCGATTATCCCGGTTTCGATCATTCCCCGTTTCTCACGGCTGCTTACCAAGAGAAATTGCAAGCAGAGTGAATGCTTTTAACAATTGTCAAACCTTATTCAAGGGCGTCATAAACCATGCAAGCTGATGAAAACTTGGCACATTACTCCCGTCGACAGTTTGGGGTTGGTTTGATGGCGGCCGCGGCGGCTACCGCGTTACCTGCGAGAGTGTTCGCATCGGAAGCCGCCAAGCCTAGATACAAGATCTGTGCCTTCGTCAAGTTTTTACAGAAACTCGACTATGAGCAACTTGCCGACGCGATGGCCGCTGCCGGCTACGATGGTGTCGAAGTAACCGCTCGAGAAAAGGAAGGTTACATTCAACCTGCCGCGGCGGCCGATGAACTGCCGAAACTTCAAGAAGCGCTTGCCAAGCGAAATCTGGAGATCACAATCCTCACGACGGATATTCTTCGTGCTGATCAGCCCCACGCGCGGAAACTTCTCCAAACCGCCGTCGAGTTGGAAATCCCCCGCTATCGGCTGGGATTCTATCGCTATGACTTGAAGCAGCCGATTCTGAAACAACTTGCCGAGCTGAAACCGGCAATTCAGGAGATAGCGGCCATGAACCGCGAACTCGGTATTGCAGCCGTTTATCAGAATCATTGCGGGGCCGATTTCTTTGGCGCGACGCTGTGGGATTTGCACAGTCTCATCAAGGATTACCCCGTGTCAGAAATTGGCTGTATCTTTGACATTCGGCACGCTGCCGTGGAAGCCGGTGAAGCGTGGCCGCAACTTTACAACCTGATGGAACCGCATACTTCGGCCGTGTCAGTCAAAGACTACGTGTGGGATGGGCATAAATCCAAGCACGCTCCGCTGGGCAAAGGGAGACTCGATCCGAAGTTCTTTAGTCTCATGAAACAATCGGACTTTGACGGGCCGATCTCAGTTCACGTCGAGTACCTCCCGCAGGCGAGCGTCGAAGAAAATCTCCAGGCACTCAAGACCGATCTGCAGACGTTGAAGACCATGCTCTCCGCCTGAAATCGCCACTCGGCATCACTCAACAAGCGTCTGACAACCTCCCGTAAGCAACCTCATGACTCAACAATCAAAAGTTGTTTCAGAATCGAGAGGCAAATGGATGGCCCTGCTGGCGGCCTTTCTGGGATGGATGTTCGACGGCTTTGAAATCGGCATGTTCCCCCTGGTGGGGCCCAGCGCGCTCGACGACCTGCTGGCCTCCCAATTGATTGACAACCCCACGCTGAAAGCCGAATGGTTCGGCGTGATTATGTCTGTTTTTCTTGTTGGCGCGGCGACGGGAGGGGTCCTTTTCGGCTGGCTGGGAGATCGCATTGGCCGCGTGAGAGCGATGTCGCTGAGCATTTTTACCTATGCCATTTTTACGGGTTTGTGCGGTTTCGCCAGCGAGGCCTGGCACATCGCGGTATTACGATTTATCGCGTCCTTGGGAATGGGAGGCGA
>JBGTMM010000652.1:0-8669 GCA_041743635.1 Bythopirellula sp. | reverse complement strand
CGAAACCCAATTGTCGACGATTCCCGCGATAGCATTTATCCGGATCGCTGGTAATGCAAGTTCTGGTTGATACAAACGTCTTACTTCGTACAGTTGAACCCGGCCATGAGCATCATGTTTTGGCAGTTAAGGCCCTTTCGTCCTTACGCAATTCTGGCCATGAATTGTGCCTAGTGCCACAGATTCACTATGAGTTTTGGGTCGCTGCAACTCGTCCCGTTGCGAAGAATGGGTTGGGGTAATCGACTGCAGAAACCGAGTGTGAACTTGTACGGTTGGAACAGCCGTTATTTCGTCTTTTTCGTGATGAACGCTTCATCTACGACAATTGGCGAGATCTGATGAAGCGATATGCTATCCAGGGCAAAGCGGCACACGATGCGCGCCTTGTGGCCGCCATGCAAAAGCACGGAGTGTCCCAGCTTTTGACGTTTAATGGAGCCGATTTTCGACGCTACTTGGAGATTGAAGTACTCGATCCCGAGGCGATCATCTCAAATTGATATGAATTAAGTCGGTAGCAAGTTCTACTGCCCGATTACTTTTCCTCGGCGTCCGGCCTCAAAAACTCTTCGAACTTTTCGAGGTCGAGCCCCACGCGGTCGGTGAGCTCTTCGAGCAAACGGCGCTGTTGGTTTTGCCAACGGGCCATCAACATCACTCGGCCACCGTACCAGTTGTTGGCCTCTTTGAGAAACAGTGCTTTTAACTCTTCGGGCGTCGATTCCCGGCGATCGACACGGAAGATGTAGGCGTTGGTTTGATCGTAGTTCAGCATGGCTGCGACTTCGTCTTCCTTAAGCTCAAACGCTTTGGCCATGAAGTCGGGACCCACGGCCGTGAGGGGCGGGGCATCGCCGAGTCGCGGGCCGCGCTGCATTTCGGCGGGGGTCGAGCCGAAAGTGAGCCAGCTAAAGAGGTCGGTAGTGAGCACTTCGTAGGGCTTGCCGATGAAAAACGTGCCCAGGGTATCGCCAGCCTTTTGTGCCTCGGCGGCGAGTTTTTCGGCCCGCTGGAGGGCGAGCTTCGCCGCTTCGCGGACTTTCCAGGCTTGCAGAACTTCGCTGCGAACTTCGTCGAAAGCGGGGACCTTTTCGGGCACGTCTTCGACTTTGGTAACCAAATAATAATTGGCATCGAGATCTTTGGCCAACATCGGTTCGTAAAGTTGCAAATCGTCGAACGCGGCTTGTAGAACGAGCTCGCTTTGAGTTTGCGCATCAACGGCCTTGCCCACGAATGTGTCGGCCAATTCGCGTTGGGTAAGCAAGACAGTTTCTTCGGAGGTGATGCCTGTTTCCGCGGCACGTTCCTTGAGATTGGTGAGCTTCTCTGGCGGGGCGGGAATCTCTTTTTTCTCGGCGCGGGCCGTCACGACCGCCAAGCCATAGGGGTTGTATTCGGAATCGAGTTCCGCGTAGATGCGGTCCACCACCTTTTTGAGCTCGACCACCGCTTTGTCGGTCGCCAGTTTGTTGCGGATTGTGTCGCGAACTTCGTCGAGCGGCACGTATTGGGTTTTGTCATCATCTTCTGTGTCGGGCTCATCTTCAGTATCGGACTGATCTTCAGTGGCGGGCTCGTCTTCAGTATCGGGCTCCCCGCCCGCTGAAGCGGGCTCGCCAGCGGCTTCTTCGTTTTCTTGGAAGGCTGCGAGGCGGAACTGGTCCGCGCGAGAGGTGCTGCTTGATTCGTCCTCGGCGGGAGTTTCGGGGGTTTCCGTGTCGTCAGCGGGCGTTTCGCTTGTTTCTTGCCCTTCGGGGGCCTCCGTTTGGGGCGAGTCCTCGGAGTTTTCACTGGTTTCCCCGCCCGCTGCTGGGTCTTCTGAGATGGGGGGCTCGCCTTCGGAATCCGCGTCAAACAACCCTTCGTCGAATGCAGCGGCCGAATCTCCTGACTTCACGAATTGAGTGCGCTTGTTGCGCTGGTAGTAGTCGGCGATTTCTTCCTCGGTGATCGAATCGCGGTATTTTTCGCTCCAAGCGTTGACGTCGCCCAACAAATAATTGAGTTTTACCCGTCGTGGCACTTTGAAGCCAGGATCAGGCGAAGGAAGCTCCGCCCCCAACACCAAGTGCGGAATGTGGCCTACGGTGTCCTTATATTCTTCGTAAAAAGCAAGCAGCTCCGCGGGGCTGGGGTCGGCGACTTCTTTAACAAAATCCGACACGGGCACGGCGGCCACTTCCAGGGAAATCCGGTCGTTGATTCGCTGCCAATCCTCCCAGCGCTGTTCGGGCAGAACTGTGCGAATGTCGGCGTTGAAGCTGCCGAAATACGTGTTCCCCAGGAGCAGTTCACGCAAACCGGTGAAAAGCTGATCTTCCAATCCACGGCTGTCCCCGCCGCGCAGCCCTTCGAGGAGCACAAGAATTTCGTCGTCGCTGACCCGGCGGAAGCTGGTTTCCTTAAGAAAATGGTTGATCACGTTGTCGCTGATGGTGATGCCGGCTTTTTTGGCCTGATCGGCGAGAATTCGCGTGGTGACGACGCCCACCTGCACATCGCGCGGCGTGGAAGTCTCGGGCAGGACAAAGTCGGGGACTGAGGGCATCATGGGGGTGCCCCCCTCGGCAATCAGCCGCTGGGCCCCGGTCATCCGCAGGCGATCCAAGAATTGGCTGATAAAATACCGCCGCTGGGTCAGGATGTCGAGTTCCATGAGGGACATTTCGCCCCCTTTCCAGCTAGCAACTTCCGTGTTGGGGTCGCGACCGCCGCCGCCTTGTCCAATAATCGCCGTAATTTGGTCTCCAATCACAAAGACGAAGATGGCGACGATAGCCGCCACCGCCAAAAAGGCCTTTTGGTGCTTGCGAAAATAGCGAAAAGGGTGTGCCATCGAACGTCCCGAGCCAAAGTTGTCAGGTCCAGGCCACTTGACAGCCCGACCGGTACAGAAGTAATGATTGACGACGCCCCGCACTAAAAACTGGCAAAGCGTACCTAAAGTGGCCCGTGATTCTATGGCAGATCGACGTAAATGCAATCCCAATCAGGAGTGTCGGCGACGAGCCGGTCAAATCCCGGGATGACGTTCCTCGGTCGATCTCCCAGGGATTGCCATCCCTGGGCTTTGGATCGGTGCCCATTTCTATCAATGTAGGGCTTGTAGAACTTGACCGGAAGAGGTTGCCTGACAAGACTTTGCTCACGCTGTCGGTGGTTTTGAGCGGATAAGAGAGTTGAAATTTGAAAGTCGCGGTTGCGATTCGGGACAAATAGCGAACACATGGCAAAGAACACAACATCCTCTGAATCGAACGACGGTGGCCAGGCCCTGGTGATCGTGGAATCTCCAGCCAAGGCCAAGACAATCGGCAAGTATCTTGGCAAGGATTTTCGGGTTGAAGCGAGCATCGGCCACATCCGCGATTTGCCGCAAGGCGCCGCGCAAATTCCCGCCGAATTTAAGGGCCAACCGTGGTCGAATCTGGGCGTGAACGTCAACGATAATTTCACGCCGATTTACGTGGTCCCCCCGGACAAGGCGAAACAGATCAAGCTGCTCAAGGATCAACTCAAGAATTGTAACGCCCTCTATCTGGCGACCGACGAAGACCGCGAAGGGGAAGCGATCAGTTGGCACTTGTTGGAAATCCTCAAGCCTAAAGTGCCGGTGCATCGGTTGGTGTTCCACGAAATCACCAAGGAAGCGATCCAGAAAGCGCTGGCCGAACCACGGAGCGTGGACGAAGGTTTGGTGCGAGCGCAGGAAACCCGTCGAATTCTGGACCGACTTTACGGCTACGAGGTTTCGCCCCTGTTGTGGCGGAAAGTGCGGCCGAGGCTCTCCGCGGGGCGCGTGCAAAGCGTAGCCGTGCGGTTGATCGTCGAGCGCGAGAGGGAGCGGATGGCTTTCGTTTCGGGCACTTGGTGGGATTTGCTCGGTCAGTTTGCGAAAGAAGATGGCCAGTCACTCGAAGCCCCGTTGATGTCGGTCGATGGCCGCAAGATTCCGGCAGGGAAGGATTTTGATTCGGCGACGGGCAAACTCAAGAATTCCGAGATGTTGCTGCTCGATGGCGACGGGGCCCAGGCACTGGCCGCGCGGATCAAGAGCGGCGAGTTTCGCGTCGCTTCCATTGAAGACAAGCCATACACCACCAAGCCGTATCCGCCGTTTACCACAAGTACGCTCCAACAGGAAACCAACCGCAAGCTCGGTTTTACCGCGCGGCGGACCATGCAGGTGGCCCAGAGCTTATATGAAAACGGCCACATCACTTACATGCGTACAGATTCCACCAACCTGGCGAAGGCAGCCATCGAAGACGCGCGGGGATTGGTGAGCCGCAGTTACGGCGAGGAGTACTTGCCGGCCGAGCCGCGACTTTATAAATCAAAAGTAAAGAACGCCCAAGAGGCGCACGAAGCGATTCGTCCCGCGGGACATCCGTTTGAGTTGCCAGACGCAATGCGCGGGGTGCTCAATACGGATGAATTCAAACTCTTTGATTTGATTTGGAAGCGCACGATTGCCAGCCAAATGGCGGATTCTCGGGGTCGGCGGATCATCGTCACCATCGAGGGGGAGGGCTGCGTTTTCCAAGTGAGCGGCAAGACCATCGACTTCCCCGGTTATTTGCGGGCGTATGTCGAAGGTTCCGACGATCCGAGCGCGGAGCTTGCCGACCAGGAACGCTCGCTGCCAAGTCTGGCAGTCGGCGAAGTGTTACGGGCCACATCCCTGGAAGCCAAGGAACACAGCACGCAGCCCCCCGGGCGCCACAGCGAGGCGGCGCTCACCAAGGCGCTTGAAGAACGGGGCATCGGCCGGCCGAGTACCTACGCGTCGATCATCGACACGATTCTCGCGCGGAATTATGTGTTCAAAAAGGCCAATGCGCTCGTGCCCACGTGGGTGGCGTTCGCGGTTACGACGTTGATGGAAGAGAATCTGGGCGCGCTGGTGGACTATCAATTCACAGCTCAGATGGAAGACGATCTCGACGCGATCAGCCGGGGCGAACGTGGTCACGTCGAATACTTGGGCAATTTTTACTTCGGAAATGGCCGACCCGGCTTGAAAAAATTGCTCGAGCACAAGATCGACGAAATCGATCCAGCGAAAATTAGCCGGATTTTTATTGGCAAACCAGACAACGGACCGGACGTGTTTGTCCGCGTGGGCCGCTATTCGCCGTTCATTGAGCAGGGGGATCGCACCGCATCGCTTAAAGATGACGTCGCGCCGGATGAAGTCACTCTGCAGATGGCCCTCCAGTTACTGGATCAAGCTGAAAAAGGGGATGAACCGTTGGGCCTTTGCCCCGACACGCACAAGCCGGTGTACATCAAGGTGGGTCGGTTTGGGCCGTATGTGCAGCGGGGCAGCACCGACGAGGAGGAAAAACCGCAGAATGCGAGTTTGCTCAAGGGGATGGTGCCCGAGCAAATCGATTTGGAAACGGCGCTTAAATTGCTTTCGCTGCCCCGGAACTTGGGCAACCATCCCGAGAAACAAGAACCGATTGAGGCCCAGAATGGCCGCTACGGTCCGTACATCAAATGCGGCTCCGACACGCGGTCGCTGCCCGCCGATGTGTCGCCGCTCGATGTCACGATGGAACAAGCGATTTACTTGTTGGCTCAACCCAAGACGCATGCTCGCGGGGCGACGAAAAAGCCACCGCTGAAAATATTTGATCCTTCTCCCGTGACCGAAAAGCCGGTGCAAATCTTGGAAGGACGTTTCGGGCCGTACATTACCGATGGGACGACCAACGTATCGCTCCGGAAGGGGATGCTGCCGGAGGAAATCACCTTCGACGAAGCGCTGGGGATGCTGGCCGATAAGGCGGCCCTCGGCCCGCCGCCGAAGAAAACGGCCAAGAGAAAGGCCGCCACGAAGAAGTCGCCGGCCAAAAAAGCCGCGACCAAAAAAACGGCAACGAAAAAAGCGACGACGAAAAAGGCGACGACGAAAAAGTCCGCGAAGAAGAAGTCGAGCTAGCGTGACCTGCTTCAATTTCCCGGATCGCGTTGCGATCCGGCTAGGGTGTTTTTCATTCAACTGCGAAGAGTGTGGGGATAATATCTCTGCTTGGTAGAGTAAGATATGACCAGTCAGCCCCCAGAAGGTGAGCTTCGTAAGTGGTGCGATGAAATGATGGAAGTCATGTGCACGGCGGTCGCAAATGCTCGTGCGGAGAGCCGTCGTTTGGGGGTGCCGAATGTTCATTGGGTTGATGGACGTCGCTTCTTTGAACTTCCTAACGGGGAAGTGACCGAATCCGTGCCGGAAGGCTGGGTGAAGTAGACCGCCTTCGATCTCCCGGATCGCGTAGCGATCCGGCTATGGCTGTTCGCACGCGTGGCAATGGCGTAGCATGGAGGCGTTCGCCACTTCTGCATTCCAGGGAGAGTTGCCATGTGCCAGCCGCTGTTGTTTTTGTTCTTGACCGTCGCTTTCGCTCAATTGGAAGAAGCTCCCGAGGCTCCGGCGGTTCCGGCAGGCGAATCGTCGGAGCAAGGTGGCCGAGGGTTTGGCGGCCGGGGGCGTTTTGGCGAGCAGGTCATGGGCTACGTGCCCCTCTTGCAGATTGATTCGGTAAAGCAAGAACTGAAGCTAGAAGGGGATCAAGCCACGCAGGTCGATTCGCTGACCATTAAAATCCGTGAAGACTTTGCGGGTGAGATTCGCGAGCTGATGCAATCGCTGCGAGACGCTGATCCCGACGATCGACAACAGTTCCGTGAGAACATGGCGGCGATTGCGGCGCGCGTGAACGAACGGCTCGGCACGGTGCTCAACCCCGAGCAAACCTCGCGGCTGCGGCAGATCAATTTGCAACTCGGCTTGCGTCGCGATGGTGCGGCCGCTGCGCTCTCCACCGCCGACATTAGTGCCGCGCTTGATCTCACCGCCGAGCAACAATCGCAACTCCGCGACCAAGCGCAAGAATCACGCCGTCAGCGCGGCCGCGAGGCGAAGAGTCTCGCGGAAGCCAGGCAAGAAGCCAACGCGCTGCTCACTCCTGAACAGCAAGAAAAGCTCACCAATCTGTTGGGCGCGGAATTTGATCTCCCCGCGGCGATGCTCGAAGGGGGCCGTGGACGCGCGGGCTTTGGCGGTCGCCGGGGCCGTGGCGAAGGTCGCCGAAGCTTGCGGCAACGGCCTGAAATGGCTGAGGAAGCGCCTGCCGAGGCGATTTAGTGAGCTCATTGTGGCTGACCTCTCCGAGGTCGGAATTTCGAAAATCGAGGTCAAAGACCTCGGCCACAGAACCTCGCGGGTTTGATTCGTGGGGGTTGGGTGGGCATAATTGAGGTGTCCCTGTCGGCACGCTCCCGCCGCGCAACTCCTGCCTTTCTCATCCCTCCTGAATCGGAACATGGATCCCGGCAATATTCTCTTGAAACACGGGCTGGTGGACGACTCCGGTCTCGCGCAGATTTCGGCGGCGCTCGTCAATGGCGATCGCGCGGACGAAACGGCCGTGCGGCTGGGGTTGGTTACCGAAGCCGATGCGCTGCGCGTGCTCGGCGTCGAGATGGGGATGGAAATGGTCGACCTGGAGCATACCCAGATCGACCGCTCGCTGTTGGCCGAGTTTCCGCAGAAGTTGATTTATCGCCACGGTTTATTTCCCATCGCCCGGCAAAATGGCACGGTCGTGGTGGCGACTTCCGACCCCTTGGATCTCTGCTCGCTCGACGAGGCGGGGGCCGCGCTCGGCTGTGCGATTGAGCCGGTGCTCGCCCCGAAGGAGTCGATTGCGCAGTGCATGCGCACCCATTTGGGGGTCGGCAGCGAAACGGTCGAGGGTCTACTCGCCCAGCGCGAAGAGGAAGACATCGAGCTGCTGGGGGAAATCGACGCCGACGATGCCGAGATTTCCGCCGAGGCGCAGGAAGCCTCGGTCGTGCGTCTGGTCAATGAAATTCTCAAGGAAGCCATCGATGCCCGGGCGAGCGACGTGCATATCGAGTCCCAGCCGTCGGGCATTAAGATTCGCTACCGCATCGACGGCATGTTGCATCCGCAGCCCGCGCCGGCGGAGATCAACCGGTTTCACGCCGCGATCATCAGCCGCTTGAAAATCATGGCCCGGCTGAACATCGCCGAAAAGCGTTTGCCGCAAGATGGCCGCATTAAGTTGAAAGTCCATGGCCGCGAGGTCGACGTTCGCGTGTCGGTGATTCCGATGCTGCACGGCGAGGGGATCGTCATGCGACTCTTGGACAAAGGGAGCATGGAGTTCTCGCTTGAGAAGCTCGGGATGCAAGGGGAATTGCGTAAACGGTTCGATCAACTCATCCGCTTGCCGCACGGTATTATTTTGGTGACGGGGCCGACCGGTTCGTGAAAAACGACATCGCTCTACAGTGCACTGTTGGACATCAAGAGCGAAGACACCAAGATTATCACCACCGAAGACCCGGTGGAATATCAGCTTGAAGGCATCAACCAAATTCAGGTGCATCCGAAGATCGGTCTCAACTTCGCCCAATCTCTACGGGCGATTTTGCGTCATGATCCTGACGTTGTGCTGGTGGGGGAAATTCGCGATCACGAAACGGCGGAGAACGCGATTCAAGCGTCGCTGACCGGTCACTTGGTGTTCAGCACGTTGCACACGAACGACGCCGCGAGCGCGTATACGCGATTGGTGGATATGGGGCTCGAACCGTTCCTCGTCGCGAGCACGGTCGAAGCGGTGATG
>JBGTMM010000651.1:0-2798 GCA_041743635.1 Bythopirellula sp. | reverse complement strand
GAAAAGGAATGTCGTAAGAGCGGCATCGACTACGTGCCGCTCGACACGGGCATGCCGTTTGACCGCGCGCTCACTGAGTATCTGATCAACCGCAAGAATATGGGGTAATGTCATGGAACGTGGGGTAATGTCATTCTGAGGCGAGCTCCGCGACCCGAAGAATCTAGGTAGCCTCTGAGACAAGTTATGACCCGGGAATACCATGTTTACATCATGTCCAGCCACAGCCGCACACTCTACACGGGAGTCACAAGTGACCTGGAACAACGAGTCCGGCAACATAAAGCCAAAGTGCTCGACGGCTTTACAAAGAAATATAATGTGACTCGCTTGGTATGGTTCGATGACTTTCCAGATATTGATCAGGCTATTGAAGCTGAAAAGAAAGTAAAAGGATTGGTGAGAAAGAAGAAGATCAAACTGATTGAGGACATGAATCCTTTGTGGGTCGACTTAGCAGAAGAGTGGTTTGACGATTGACAAATAGTTAACGTCATTCTGAGCGCAGCGAAGAATCTTGCTTCCACCGTTACACGCCATGAAGCTAGATTCTTCAGTCGCCAAGGCTCCCTCAGAATGACATGGGATCACAGGTTTTACTATGGGATTCCTCACGCCAGCATTGCTTGCCGGAATCGGATTGATCGCCGTGCCGATCATTCTTCATCTGGTGATGCGCCGTCAGCCCAAGCAGTTTTCTTTCCCTGCCCTGCGGTTTATCAAACAACGGCAAGACGCGAATCGCCGCAAGCTTAATTTTCGGCATCTGCTGCTCTTGGCGCTGCGTTGCATGTTGATCGCGGGCATCGCGTTCGCGCTGGCCCGGCCCACCTTGCGGGGCACCGGCCTGCGCGGCAAGGAAGGCGCGCCTCTGGCGGTGGCGCTCGTGTTCGATAATTCCTTGCGGATGCAGTATGTCGAACGAAACGAAACGCGGCTGGTCGCGGCCACCACCATGGCGGAGTCGCTGGTGGAAAAACTGCCCGACGATACCGAGATCGCGGTCATCGACTTGAGTCGCGCCACCAGCAGCTTCTCGGCGGACAAAGGGACGGCGGAAACGCGGATTCGCGGTCTCACGGCGGAGAGCCATCCGCGCCCCCTGGCCGAGGCAGTGCGCAATGCGGTCGACTTGGTGGCCGAGCAAGAGGACCGCCGGCAGGAAGTGTTTGTGTTCAGCGATTTGAGCGCGGCGTGGTTTAGTGAAGAATCGCTCGCCGCGATCAAAGAATCACTCGATCAATCGCCCGACGTGCGGATTTATCTGGTGGACGCGGGGAGCGATGAATCCCGCAATCTGTCGCTCGCGCCCGTTAAGTTGCGCACAAGTTCGCTGCGAACCGGCGAGCCACTGAATCTCACCGTTGACGTGCAAAGCGTGGGCTACGCGGAACAGCCGCTCGTGGAAATTTTTCTTGAGGACGCCACGGGCAAGCTCGTGAAACGCGGGCAGCGGATTGTGGAACTCAATGCCGAGGGGACGGGTCAAACTGAATTCACACTCGGCGATCTTCCGCTCGGCACGCACCAAGGGTCTGTGCAACTGGCGGCGAGCGACCCGCTGGAGTTCGACAATCGGCGATATTTCACGGTGGAAGTGCGGCCCGCGGCGCAGGTGTTATTACTTGGCGGCAGTGTTCATGGCGATTCGGGGGCAAGCGATGCGCTGTTTCTTAAGGAGGCGCTGAGTCCGTCACTATTGGGAGCCAACGCGCCCCAGCGGTTTGAATGCACTGTCGCGAGTTTTGCGGAAGCGGCGAAATTGAAGTTGAGTGACTTCGAGGCCATATGTTTGCTGGACCCCCCGCCGCTCTCCGATGACGTGTGGAACAAGCTCGCTGATTACGCGCGCCAGGGTGGCGGCGTGGGGATCTTCCTCGGCCATCGCGCCATGCCAAGCGGCTTTAATGTTGAACCAGCGCAACAACTCTTGCCCGGAACACTCAAACTTCGTTCGCGGCAAGAAACTTGGCTCCGCCCGCAGCAACTCGACCATCCCGCGCTCGTGGGCTTGCGAAATTATGCCGAGGAAATTCCTTGGCAGATTTATCCCGTCTGGAGTTATTGGGAATTCGACGAATTGGCGGGGGATGCTTATATCGTCGCCAAATATGCCAACAACCGACCCGCTTTGCTTGAGCGTCCGCTCGGTCGCGGTCGAGTGATGACTTTCACGACTCCGTTCTCCGATCCGCTCGCCCCCGTGGGACGTGAATCGTGGAACGCACTGCCAACGCAAGATCCCCCCTGGCTGTTCGTGGCGCTCGCCAATCAATTGGTTGACTACTTGGCGCAGAGCGAAGAGGGCGAATTGAATTTCAACGCGGGCGAGACTGTCAATCTGCGGCTCTCGCCGCGGCAACAGGTGACCGATTTTGTGCTCAAGGAACCTACCGGCGTGTCTCTGCGGCGCAGCGTGCCGCCGGGTGAAAATGCGATTCGAATCAGTACGACCGAACAACTGGGGAACTACCGCGTGGCCGCCGGAGGCTCGACGGGTTCACTCGATGAAGGTTTTAGCGTGAATGCGCTGGCGGAATTGAGCCAGCTTGCTCGCGCTAAGCCGCAAGCGATTCTGGCGGCGCTCCCCAAGGACCGCGTGCAACTGGCCGGGTCGCTGGGCGACGTGGAGCAATATGTGAACATCGGCCGCAGGGGCCGCGAGTTGTTCTCCTGGGTGATCGCGCTGGTGGCGCTGGTGTGGAGCAGCGAGCATTTGCTGGCCAACCGGTTCTATCGCGGGGAGCGGCAGCCATGACCAGTTGGTCGGTCGATCCCGTCGGCGGTTGGTGGTTCAC
>JBGTMM010000650.1:0-1863 GCA_041743635.1 Bythopirellula sp. | reverse complement strand
AGCGCTCCTGGGGGAGAATCTCACGCTGTTCGGCGATGGTTCGCAGACGCGGTCGTTCTGCTATCGCGAGGATCTTGTGGAGGGGATGGTTCGCATGATGAACAGCTCGAGCGATTGCATCGGTCCGATTAACTTGGGTAATCCCGACGAATTCACCATCCGCGAGTTGGCCAATTTAGTGATGGAGTTGACTGGTGCCAAATCAAAAATCGTCGAGTGTCCGTTACCTGAGGACGATCCTACAAAGCGCCAGCCGGATATCACGCTGGCAAAAAAACACTTGGGATGGGAACCACAAGTAGCACTCCGCGAGGGCCTGCAGAAAACGATTGCCTGGTTCCGCACGATTCGGTTGGAAGATTATCGCGCGCCGACACCCCACTATTGATTTGTGCGTGCAGACGTGGCAACCAGCATGGTCAACCGGTCAATGGCGGGCCGCAAAATGCGAAATACCGCTAACCCCGCGATAACGCCTAAAACATCGAAGACCCAATCAACCCCATCACAGGTGCGACCCACGGGAATTTGAGTAATTTCGTCAAAGGCTCCATAAAGCGTACCAGCCAGCCACACCACAAAATAATGGATCGGTTGAAGTCGACCGATCGACAGTTCCCAACTTGTGAGCAAGAAAAAAGCAAGCGACAGATACGCCCAGAAATGGATAGTCTTGTCACTCGTGGCAACGCCATAATGCACGTCGTACGGAATATGCGTGCCAACGAACATGCTGATCAGGAGAACAATTGTCGCAAAGCGCGCAACAGCCGCGAAGCGGAGAAGTTGGTTCGAGTACGTTGTGGTGTCAGATTGCATCTCAAGATTCCAGTTGCAAATTATAGCAGATGATAGGCCTCCCGGCGGAAATCGTGTTTCTCGCGGTTCTTACGCCCAGTTCGCATGACCCGTTCAGAGTCCACCGAGAATTCGCCGGATGAAAGAGAATATTACACAAAATGAGCAAAGCCTTACGGACTTGCGATTCATGGCATTGGCGCTCGCCGAAGCCGAGCTAGCGGCCGGCGAAGACGAAGTTCCCATCGGGGCGGTGATTGTCCGCGACGGGCAAATTTTGGCTTCGGCTCACAACCAGCGCGAGCAACTTCTTGACCCAACGGCCCACGCCGAGATGATTGCCATCACGCAAGCCGCCACGGCTCTCAACTCCTGGCGACTTGAAGAGTGTACGTTGTATGTGACGCTCGAGCCTTGTCCGATGTGCGCGGGGGCGATTGTGCAATCACGCGTCAAGCGAGTTGTTTACGGGGCCGACGACCCCAAAGCGGGCGCGGTACGAAGTCTTTATCAATTGCTCGAGGACGCGCGACTCAACCATCGCGCCGTAGTGACCGCGGGAGTGCTGGCCGAGGAATGTGGCCAAATGCTCTCGCGTTTTTTCCAGCAGAAGCGGCTCTCGGCCAATAAATAGCACCGTTTGTTGCCCAGCAGAGTGGCATGGCCCCTCCAAAAAACTTTATTTGGCAATCGTAGGGGTTATATCAACCGTGTTTTTTTCGCAGGCGGTCCCCTCAATGGTTTAAGCATTGCTGCCCTCAAGGCGTCACCTAGACTTAAACAGGTCGGTTGAATGGCACACTTTGTCGAGAAAAATACCGGATTGTTGCCTCGCGAGCTGGCTTCGCCTAAAATTCAAAAGTAAGTATTCAAGAATTCATTTAGTCCTCGATCTTCAAAGAGGTCATCAATTATGTTCACACGTTTTGCTTCTTCTGTCGTAGTCGCGGTTTCGGTTTTTTGCCTGTTCATTCAGGTTGCTGAAGCGCAGCCAAAGGGTTATGCGGATACACTTCTGAACAACATCCAATCGCGAAACAGCGCGAGTCAGTTTACAATCAACCG
>JBGTMM010000649.1:0-11388 GCA_041743635.1 Bythopirellula sp. | reverse complement strand
CGATTTTTGTGCCCGAAAAATAGGGATCAACAAGCAGACCCGTCTTGGCCTGCACTGTTTTTTCGTGGCCGGCCGCGCGCAGTTGGGCACAGACGTCGGACGTGCGGCGGTCTTGCCAAACGATCGCCCGCTGCAGCGGAGCCCCCGTGGCGCGATCCCACAAGACGACCGTCTCGCGTTGATTGGTGATCCCGATGGCCGCCACGTCGGAGGGCTTGAGTTTGAGGGCGGCCAACGCTTCGATGGCTACGCCAAGTTGGGTCGACCAAATCTCCTCGGGGTCGTGCTCTACCCAGCCAGGTTGGGGATAGTATTGCTTGAATTCACGTTGCCGAATCACCAACACGTTGCCTTGTTCATCAAAAACAATGGCCCGTGAAGACGTCGTTCCCTGATCAAGAGCAAGCAAAAAAGTCATGCGAAAAATTCAGTAGATAAGTCCGTTGCGAGAAAAGATGGTTGCCGAACCACTAACCTAATCAATCGGATACAATCATGCTAGTAAGGCCAATGTAAGCCATGAGGATTGCACAGTAGGTGAACTGCTACGATCGCCAAGTCCACGAAGGTAGGAATTTTGACCGCTAATATTCGCTAATGTCCGCTTATAAAACCATTAGCGATCATTAGCGTCGATTAGCGGTGACTTAGTGGTTCAAATACTCGACTTTGTAGGATAAAGAAAAAATGCCAGTCACTCAGCAAGGAAGGACCCGCGGCGATGCGATTGGGGCATTCCAAGCTGGGGAATTGGATGTGCTTGTGATCGGAGGTGGCATTGTCGGCGCGGGTGTGGCGCGGGATGCTGCCCTGCGCGGTCTGCGGATTGGTCTGGTGGAACAAGCGGATTTTGCCTCGGGAACGAGTAGTCGCTCGAGCCGATTGATTCACGGCGGGATTCGTTATCTGGCACAGGGTCGAATCGCACTGGTGCGGGAAGCGAGCAAAGAGAAAACCATTCTGGGACGGATCGCGCCGCATCTTGTCCAACCGTTGCCGTTCGTGTTTCCCACCCGCAAAGGAACACCTTGGACGTATTGGAAACTCTCGATCGGGGTGAAAATTTACGATCTCTTATGCGGACTCAAGAATTTCGGACGTTCCAGCTCGTTGGGATTTGCCGCGACAGCCGCACTTTTGCCAGGACTTTCGACGAAGCAACTCACCGGCTCCGTGCGCTATTTCGACGCGCTCACCAACGATGCCCGCTTGGTGATCGACACCCTGCGTTCCGCGGCGACGAGTGGCGCGTTGCTTGCCAATTACGTGCGTTTTGTTAACGCAAAGAAAGCGGATGGCGGTTGGCAGTGCCAATTGCACGAGCTAATCACGGGCGAAGAATTTCAGGTCCGCACACAAGCTCTGGTCAACGCGGCGGGGCCTTGGTCCGATAAGCTCCGTCACTCCAAAACAAAACTTCGACTCACCAAAGGTGTGCACCTGGTGGTGATGCGCGAGCGCCTGCCGCTGCCCGAGGCCGTGGTCATGACTCAAGGCAACCGCGTGCTGTTTGCCATTCCCTGGGGCGAGCGCGTGATCTTGGGCACGACGGACACGGACTACGATGGAGATTTATCGAATCCCCCGTGTGACGCTGCCGACGTTGCTGAAGTCCTGAATGTCGTCAACGAGTCTTTCCCCGCTGCGCGGTTGACGGGTGCCGACGTGATCAGCACTTGGTCGGGCTTGCGGCCGTTGGTGGCCGACCCACACGGCAACCCTTCCGATATTTCCCGCCGGCACAACATCGAAATGAGCCATCCCGGCTGGTGGGACGTGACGGGTGGCAAACTTACCACGTATCGCCTCATGGCCGAAGAAACCGTCGACCAGCTTGTCCGCTTCCTCAACCGCCAAGCGCCAGCTTGCCAGACCGGGATTCTGCCACTTGTCGAACGATCCGAGGTCGCTGCAATGAGTGGAATATTGCCGCCGCCCGTGAGCCAGGAATCAGTCGCGACGGCGTGCCACGAGGAGTGGGCGCTCCATCTCGGCGATGTGATGATTCGCCGGACGAGTTGGCGGTATTACCATAGCGAGCATCTGGCCATCGCCGAGCAAGTTGCCGATTGGATGGCGGTGGAGCTTATGTGGACCGATGCGGAGAAGGAAGCGCAATTGGAAAGTTACAGGCAGCACGCCTAGTTGGAATAACTCCCGGACCGCGTGGCGGTCCGGCTGCGCAATTTATAACATGCCGAAGGTTTCTTCATTCCAGCGGACGAAGCCTTCGATTGCTTCGTATTCGGCGAGGCCCAGTTCGTCGAAGATCCGTGCGGTGGCGCGATTGCGATCCTCGGCCCGTTGCCAGAACTCGCGTGGGTCGGGGCCCGGGAACAAAGCGCGGTCTTTCTGTGATTCGTGCTTGAAGATCGCGTTCCGTTTGCGCAACAACTCTTGTGGGCTTAAGGGGACGGCCATCTCGATTTGGTGCGGATTCCATTCCTGCCAAGCCCCGCGATAGAGCCATACTTCGCTGACCGCGTACCAAGCCTCGTTCTCAATACGCTTGCAGGCTTGCAACACCGCGCTCAAGCAAGTGCGATGCGTGCCGTGAGGATCGGAGAGATCGCCGGCAGCGTAGATTTGGTGCGGCTGGAGTTTCTGAAGCAAATCCACGGTGATCGTAATGTCCTGCTCACTAAGCGGCTTCTTGCGCACGCGGCCGGTCTCGTAGAACGGCATGTCGAGAAAATGGAGTTGCTCGCCGGGCACGCCAAAGACCCGCGCGCCGGCTTTCGCCTCGCCGCGGCGGATCATGGATTTGATCGCCTGCACGGGGCCGGTGTCGACCTGACCCGGTTGCTTGTGCTTGAGCGACTGCAGAATCTCGGCGATAATTTTTTCGGTTTGATCGCAGGGGAGCCCAAAAGCCTTGGCAAACTCCTCGACAAAATCGGCAAAGCAAATCACGTCGTCATCAAATACGGCAATATTGCCGGAGGTTTGGTACGCGACGTGAACTTCGTGGCCCTGATCGACCAAGCGGTTGAAAGTTCCGCCCATCGAAATCACGTCGTCGTCGGGATGGGGCGAAAAAATGAGGATCCGCTTGGGGAAAATGTCGTCGTGACGTTGCGGCCGATCGCCCGGCAGTCGGGCATGAGCGGGTTTGCCGCCGGGCCAACCGGTGATTGTCCCTTGTAAAAAGCGAAACACGGTGAGATTTATGTCATAGGCCGAGCCGTGCCGCGCGAGCAAATCTTGCATGCCCTCTTCGTTGTAGTCTTCGGCGGTGAGTTTCAGGATCGGTTTCTTCACGCGCTGCGCGAGCCAGATCACGGCCTTGCGAGTGACAGCTTCATTCCATTCGAAATCACCAAGAACCCAAGGAGATTGGTAGCGGGTAAGCTTTTCCGCCGCGGCCTCATCCATCACGATCTTCGAGTTTTCATGCTCCTGCAAAAAGCTCGCGGCAATCGACTTCGAGACTTCTCCCTCGATGGCTTGCGCGATAATCGACGACTTACCCTCGCCGAAGGCCAAGAGATATATTTGACGAGCTTCGAGAATCGTGCCGACCCCCATCGTGATGGCCCGCCGAGGAACATGCTCCTCGCCAAAAAAGTCGCTGGCCGCGTCGCGGCGCGTCACTTTGTCGAGGGTGATCAATCGCGTACGGCTTTCGCGGCCGGAACCAGGTTCGTTGAAGCCGATGTGCCCTGTGCGTCCCACGCCGAGGAGTTGAATGTCAATCCCACCGGCGTCGACAATCGCTTGTTCGTAGTTGCGGCAATACTCGGAGACACCGGCTTCCGAATGCGTGCCGTCAGGAATGTTGACGTTCTCGGGCATAATATCAACATGATCGAAAAGATGCTCGCGCATGAAGCGCACATAGCTTTGCAGCGCCTCGGGTTGCATTGGGAAGTATTCGTCGAGGTTGAAAGTCACGACATTGCGGAAGGTCAAGCCCTCCTCGCGATGCAAGCGCACAAGTTCTTCGTAGACCGAAGTTGGGGTGCTGCCGGTGGCCAAACCAAGCACGCACATTTTGTCGGCAGCAGTTCGCTGGCGAATCAAGTCCGCGATCTGGTGGGCCACGTAGACGCTGGCGTCTTTGGCGTTGCGAAACACGTTACAGGAGATCTTCTCAGGACGAGATTCGCTAGGATAAGCGGGAACAGCGTGCATGGTTGCCTGGGTCTTGGTTTCGTCGGTCTTCATGGCAAGAGGAAGCCTGCGTGTCAGAAGTGATTCGTTAGCAACCTTTACTATCCATCGAAACGACCATAAAAGCTAGTGGAAGCTGGTTTGATGACACGAACTGATGTGGTACAGCAATTCAGGCATGGCTATGCAAATTCAAGCCTCTACAATTGGCGCACGAACCACTTGCGATTGCGCAATAAACTGGCATATTAGGTGAAAAGTCACGCATGGAACAGCAGTGCTCCTTCGCCTAGAATGCTGCTCAATTTCGTGGTTCTCTTCAGTTTCTTTGGAGTCAAACATGTTTGGGTGGCCCTTGGGTGTGTTTACCAGTCTCGACGCTGGTCTTGGAATCCACCTAAATGTGTTGGCAAACCTCGAGATTCCGACGATCCACCTGCACGCACCCAGTGCCGCGAATCGCTCTGCCGCCGAGGCAGCGCAGGCGGCTGATGAACTCCATAGACTCAACGTCGAAGTGACGTGCGTCTTCGCGGGTTTTGACGGGGAAAGTTATGCTGACATCCCCACCGTGGAGCGGACCGTGGGGTTGGTTCCGCCGGAAACGCGACGCGAACGCATCGCGGAACTGAAGGACATCGCTGACTTTGCCGCACAGATGGGTGTCAAGGCCGTGGGTTTGCATTTAGGGTTCGTCTACCACGATTCCCAATCCACAAACTATAAAGAGTTGCTCGATGTGACACGCGATATCTGCGACTACTGTACGGACAAGGAATTGATGATTCACCTGGAAACTGGCCAAGAGCCGGCGGAATTGCTCGAGAAATTTCTCACCGATGTCGACCGTTCCAACTTGTATGTCAATTTTGATCCCGCGAACATGATTCTGTACGGGTGCGGCGAACCGATTCCGGCCTTGAAGCGGTTGGCTCGGTTTGTGCGTAGCGTCCACTGCAAGGATGCCAAATGGTCCGACAAGCCCGGCAAAACCTGGGGTACCGAAACGCCGCTGGGCGAAGGGGATGTCAACTTCGCGGAATTCTTAGCGACGCTCGCTGAGATACACTATGCGGGGCCGTTGACTATCGAACGAGAAATTCCCCAAGAACCCGAACGGCAAGAACAAGAAATTCGACATGCGGTCAACCTTTTAAACCGCCTCATGCAAGCTTAACTCGTCAGAGGTTTTTTATGAATGTTCAAGCCCGCCTTTCAATAATGATGTTTCTCCAGTTTTTCACCTGGGGGGCTTGGTTTGCAACCCTTGGCCAGTGCCTGGGCGAGAACAATCTAAAGGAATTCATTGGAGGTGCGTATGGCAGTGCCCCGATCGCGGCAATCATCTCTCCGCTGTTCCTGGGTCTCATCGCCGACCGTTTTTTCCCCTCGCAAGTCGTGATGGGAATGTTGATGTTGCTCGGTGGAGTTTTTCTGTGGACGGCGACCGGCTTTGCCGAGGCAGGAAATGGCGCGGGGCTCGTCTGGGTTATTCTCGCGCACCTCTTGTGCTATATGCCCACGCTGGGGCTCGGCAACTCGATTGTCTTTTCCAATGTCGACGATCCCAATAAGTTCCCCCGAATCAGGGTGTGGGGGACCATCGGCTGGATTGTCGCTGGGCTCGTGGTTGGATTCCAAGGCTGGTCGAGCAGTTTCAACATCTTTCGCTTGGCCGCCATTTGTTCGCTCATTTTGGGTTTTTACTCTTTCACGTTGCCACACACACCCCCTCCCGCCAAGGGGAAGCCGGTGAATCTGCGAACCCTGTTGATGATGGACGCTTTCAAATTAATGGCGCACATCCCCTTCTTGGTATTCATCATCTGCTCCACGTTGATCTGCATTCCGCTCGCCTATTATTACGGCTTCACTTCAAACCTCTTGGGACAGGTTGGTTTCGAGCAGCCCGCATCCACGATGACTTTAGGGCAAATGAGCGAGATCTTCTTCATGGTCCTGATTCCGTTTTTCTTTCGCCGACTCGGTGTGAAATGGATGATTCTCATAGGCATGGCAGCATGGGTCACAAGGTATCTCTTGTTTGCCTTCGGAGCACCAAACCAAGTGGTGTCGATGATTCTCTTGGCGGTGTTGCTTCACGGCGTCTGCTACGATTTCTTCTTCGTTACCGGTTTCATGTACACCGATGCCAAGGCGCCTGCCGACGTCAAAGGGCAAGCCCAATGCATGCTCGTGTTTTTCACGCAAGGCATCGGAATGTTTTTCGGCTATTGGATCGCAGGGTCGCAATTTACCGCAACCGTGCCGAGCTACGAAAAACTCAATGCGGCTCTGCAAGCCGCTCGACCAGTCGAGTCGCTGAGTTTTGCCGAGTCCCTGGAACGAATGTTCTCGGTCAAAATGCCGGATGGCGTGGATCCGCAACTGGTTGCCACCACAATGCTCGAATGGAAACAGTTCTGGCTCCTGCCGGCGCTGATGGCGGGGGTGATCTTAGTCGTCTTCGCGCTCTCCTTTCACGAGAAGCGCGACTTACAGCCCGTTGAAGATGAGGTCGCCCCCTGACGCGTGACGGCGACTGACTTACAAGCTATTTAAGAAGGTCTTGCGCTCCGCCGATGACTTTTTCCCAATCAAACGCGGGGCCGGGATCGGTCTTGTTGAGCTGCACGTGATAGTGGCCCAACACGCCTTGGAAATCTTGCCAAGCTTTTTCACTGAGCACCTTTGGAATGAGCTTTCCTTGGTCGTCCTTGGGATAATCACATCTAATCTTGGGGAAGATTTTGCAGAGCGTTGCGGTGAGCTTGATCAGCGAGTCGTATTGCTGCGGTGTGAAATCGTACTGATAAAGTTCGGTGCCTTGAATGGTGCCCACGATCAATTCATTTCGTGCGGGGCGACCGATAAACGGCTTACCCCGGAGGCCCAGACGGCCGACGTTGCGTTGCGGAGCTAGCCAAACCACCCCATTTTCATCCGTGTAGTACCACTTCTTGAAAACGGCGTCCTTCTGATCGGCTGGGTAAGCGCCGATGCTGGCGATCTCCACGCCGATGGACCGTGAATTGGAAACTGTCGCATGCCAAGCACGTTCCTTGAGATCGAGCGTCTGGTAGATCGTGCCATCAATATCCAACATGAAGTGGACGCTCAAGCCCCGTGCATCGTGCAAGACCTTGAAGCAGGTTTCGCTTGTGCCGCAGACGTCGTAGTGCATCACGAATTGGTCGACTACGTCTTGCAGCAATGGCAAGTCCCAGCCACCGCCGCGCACCCTTTCGAGTTGTTCGGAGGTCAGAGTGTCTTTACGAATCCCGTATCGGTTGGGGGAGTCGAGTTTTAGCTTTTCTTGAGTAATCTCCCAATCGGCTTCCTCGATGGGACTGAACCGCCGCTCGACGCGATAGGCGTCATAGCCTGCCTCGTCCATCCACAGCACCACCGGGGCGGTTGTGTGGAACAATTGGCCGCAAACGACGATTTCGTCCCCCTTGCGCTCGAGCTTCTCACCCACTTCGGCAGCGATTGCTGCTTGGCTGGTGAGTAGGCCCAAGCATGCCAATGAGACTATCAATCTTGAATTAAAAAGCGCTTGCAAAGAAATAGCCGACATGTTGATCGACCTCGCGGGTAAATTCGAGACACGAAACTTGAGCCTTTATTCTAGCAAACTAGATGGACATGGCGACAAAAGATTGCGCAAGGGTTTCTCGCTATCACGAATTCTCGCGGAAGGAACATGGAACAGGGGAGTGCAGGTTGGCGCGTCGATTCGCTATAATCGAACGCTACAATGAGTTCAAAATCCGCAGTTACCAGAAGCGCCTGCCATGTTCTCTTGGGACGAATACTCCGCTAGCCGATTGCTGACTGTTCCTCCCGCTGAGTTGCGTCACGCCGAATTAATGCGGATTCTCGAAGAATTGCGGGCCATCCGGCCCGACGGCATTACGTTGCAGGAGATAGGCAGATCGTACGAGGACCGGCCGATTTTTTCCGCCACGTTGGGAACTGGCCCAGCGTGCGTGCTTGCCTGGTCGCAGATGCACGGCAACGAACCGACCCACACGGCCGTGTTCTTGGATCTGATTGACCTGTTGCAACATCGGCCTGAGTCGGCAATTTCCCAGTCGATTCTGTCGGGATGTACGCTCACGCTTGTGCCGATGCTCAATCCCGACGGAGCCGAACGCTTTACGCGGCGTAATGCCCAAGACATCGACATCAATCGTGATGCACTGCACCTAGCGAGTCCCGAGGGTCGGCTACTCAGGCAGATGGTCGAGCATGTGCGGCCGCACTTTGCTTTTAATCTCCACAATCAGCAGGCCCGCACGTCGGTGGATGGTTCCAAGACAGCGGCGTTGTCGCTGTTGGTGCCGCCCATCGACGAATCCGACACCCAGACCGAGTGGACCCAGCAAGCCAAGCAAGTCGCGAGCGTTTTTCTCGCCGCTGTGCGGCCGCACTGCCAGGGGATGATCTCGCGCTATGACGCTGACTTTATGCCACGGTGCTTTGGCGAATGGATTCAGCAACAAAAAATCGCCACGCTCACGGTCGAGGCAGGGGGGTGGTCGACGATTGACACCGGGCTGCTTGTGCAGCTTCACTTCGTGGGGATGGTGAATGCCTTGCTGGCGATCGCCACGGGTGCTTATGCCGACTTTGCCCCGACGGATTATGACTCCCTGCCGCGTTCCAATGAGCACTATTTGTTTGATGTCGTGGTCCGCAAGGTAAAAATCGTGCCCAGCGAAAAACAACCTCCGTTTAAGGCTGACCTCGGCATCAATTTTACGCATCATAAAGACCGCGTGCCTGTCGAACGTGATGGCAAAATCGACGACTTCGGCGATCTGTGTGTCACATCGGGAAAGCAAGAGTATGCTGGAGCGGATTTGCTTTGCGTGCCAGGGACGATTGTATATGAGCCGTCAATCACTCCGCTTCGATTGCCAACGGAAGAACAAGCTCAACAATTCATGAGCCAGGGGATCACAACGGTCATTGGAAGTGTCAACCTCGCTGAGTCCGCGGAGTTGGATGCCTTTGCAAACTTGCAAAAGCTCGCGGAATGGCCGATCAACGTCGGATTTGTAGCCGCGCTCGCCGACTCTGCGAAACAGGATGTGACGATACGAGAGCAACTCGTGCGCGCGATTGCTTTCGGTGTCTTAGGATTGGTTACTAACGACGCTGCCGAATTACAGGAAGTGCTCGATTGGTTTCAGTTGCCACTTTTGAACGTCGAGCAACTTCCGTTTGTTAAAAATCTGCCGGCGACAGTGAACGAACTTTCAAAACAAACGCACGACGCGGCGGAATGGCTGGGACTCAAAGATCGTGGGACGATCAAAATTGGTGCCGTCGCGGACTTGCTCTTTTACTCGCAAGCCGGTGGGCAAACCGTTTCCTCAAATACCTTGCGACGGGTGATGCTCGGCGGTAGGGTAGTGCTGGAAAGCGGCAAGTTTTTCGCCGGTGCGAGCGGCGAATTGTTGCTGCGAACGCAGGAAACCACCCGCCGATGAAAACCCTTATCCCAGCCGCACTCTATCGAGGTGATTGCGTTGCCATCATCGCTCCGGCAAGCGTGCCGGAGCAAGAAAAAATTGAGCGGGCCATCTCGCGGCTTGAGGAAATGGGCTTTCGCGTGAAACTCTACGGCGACCTGTATCGCCGCTGGGGCTACTTGGCCGGCGACGATGAAACTCGCGCCGAGGAATTGATCGAGGCCGTGGCCGATCCGGAGGTGGCGGCAATCTTCCCCGCGCGCGGCGGCACTGGGGTTACGCGGCTGCTGGATGTCTTGGATTACAGCCTGTTCCGCAAACATCCAAAGATTCTCGCCGGCTTCAGCGACATCACGGCCCTGCATTCCGCACTCCAGCAACAAGCCGGTTGGGTCACGTTTCATAGCCCCCACCCGATGGATGGCCTCGGCATGCCGGACGGGCTCACCGACCTATCGGCCCGCACGTTTTGGCGGGCCGTCCTGGCGGAGAGTTACACCGATCGCAAGCAGTCGGGCTATGAAGTGCCGCTCAACGGCGCTGAGCGCGAGAAGATAGTCACGCTCGTTACCGGCAAAGCCCATGGGAAACTCGTGGGGGGGAACTTGGCACTCGTCTGCGCGATGTTGGGCACGCCGTATGAATTCGACATGACCGGCAGCATCTTGCTGCTGGAAGACGTCGGCGAGCAACCCTATCGGATTGATCGCTTTCTGTCGCAACTTCGGCTGGCGGGGAAACTCGACGTGTTGGCCGGGGTCGTGTTGGGGCAATTCACTGACTGCGAGGCCCCCGCGGGGAAGCCGACTTTGAGTCTTGCCGAAATCTTCGACGGCTATTTTGGCGGACTCGGGATTCCCGTCGTGCAGAATTACCCCAGCGGACACACGCCCGACAATGCCACGCTTCCGCTGGGTGTGCAGGTGGAACTCGATGCCGATGAGAAACGATTGACGATTTTGGAGAACCCAGTGCGACTTCGCAAAGGCAAATGATCAACACATCAAATCAGGAGAACTGCAAAGTCGAATAATTGAACAGCCAAGAGGGGAACTTAACCACGAATTATCACGAATTAAACGAATACAAAAATTCGTGTTATTCGTGTGGATTCGTAGTTAAAAAATTCTTTCTCGGCGCTCATGGCGTCCTTGGCGGTTCAATTTGACTTGGCAACCCTCCTGCCCAGCAGTGACGACAGAATTCAGGAATCTCCCATGACATCCGCTCCCCAATTTCCCGTTCTCGTCAACCAGATTGCCGGTCAGGCGATTGTCGATTTGGCCCAGCAATTTGGCACGCCGCTGTATGTGTACGATGCGGCGGTGATCGTCGAGCGGATTCGCGAACTCGCGGCGTTCGACGTGGTCCGCTACGCACAAAAGGCCTGCTCGAACTTGGCGATTCTCGATCTCGTGCGCCGGCACGGCGTGCTGGCCGATGCGGTGAGCGCCGGGGAAATCCGCCGGGCACTCGCGGCCGGTTATCAGCCCGATCGCGGCGAACATCCGGAAATCATGTTCACGGCCGACATTTTCGATGCCGAAGCTCTCGATCTGGTGGTGGAACAAAACATTCCCGTGAACTGCGGTTCTGCCGACATGATCGACCAACTCGGCCAGCGCGTGCGGGGGCGCGCAATCACGTTGCGGATCAACCCCGGCTTCGGCCACGGGCACAGCCAAAAAACGAATACCGGCGGCGAAGGATCGAAACACGGCATTTGGCTTACGCAGATTGCCGATTGCGTCGAGCGCGCGGCCAAGTACGACATCAAGATCGCGGGTCTGCA
>JBGTMM010000648.1:0-4066 GCA_041743635.1 Bythopirellula sp. | reverse complement strand
CGGAGCATGCACCCCGGCGGAGTCAACGCCGCGCGGGTGGATGGTTCGTCGCGGTTTTACGGCGACGAGATTGACCCCGCCGTCTGGCGGGCGGCGTCGACGCGGAGTGGTGAGGAAACGATTTACGAAGATCGCTAGGTTTCGCCCCCAGACAAATCGACAGGCATGTTACAATGCCTTCCCATGATAGTTTACCTGCGACAAATCTTCGACTTGCTGTACCGCACTTATTGGAATTGGTCGGCTGACCATGGTTCGACGTTGGCCGCGTCGGTGGCCTATTACACGGCGCTGGCTTTCTTTCCGCTGCTCTTGATTCTGCTCTCCACGTTCGGCATCTTTCTGAATGTCTCCGAGTCGGGTCCGGCGGCCGAGGCGCAGATTCTCGATGCGATTGGCGATCAGTTTTCCCCCAATCTGCAAGTGCAGGTCGCCAAGGCACTCGAGCAATTGCAAGAGCATGCGTCGCTAGGAGGGCCAGCGGGCATCGTTGCGTTGTTGGTGGTGGTGATTGCGCTTTTCTCACAGATTGACTTGGCTTTCAATCGCATTTGGAAGCTGCGCGAAGAGGATCGCGGCATTTGGGGCACCGTCGTGGACATCGTGTTCGTCAGGATCAAGGCGTTTCTGATGCTGCTGGGGCTGTTGGGCGTGCTCTTGGTGATCTTTGCCAGCGGCATCATACTCACGGCGACCAGCGAGTTAATCACGACAGCCCCACGGATAATCTGGATCGCGCAACTTGCGGTCTCGTGGTTTTTAAACGCCGGCGTGTTTACCCTTCTGTACTACGCGATTCCCAACACCAAAGTCCCCTGGTCGGCGGCGCTCAAGGGAGGAGTCTTCGCCTCGCTGATCTGGGAAATCGGCCGGCTGGTGCTGGCGAGCTACGTAATCGGCGACCGCTTCGACAGCGCCTACGGCGTGATTGGGGCGTTCATCGCGATCATGCTCTGGGCCTACTACGCGGCGACGGTGCTATTCTTCGGCGCGGAGTTTGTGCATACGATCAGCGTGGGGGAGAAAAAAGGGGTTAAACATTAACTGACCTAGGTCAGCGCTGCCGCTCCAATTATTATGGTCTTATGCCGTCCCTCAAGACCATCATCGAGCGCAGCGACACCCGTTGGGGCCGCGTGTTCGACCTTTTCATCCAATCGACGATTTTTCTTTCGCTCTTATTGTTTTCGATTGAAACCTTGCCCGGGTTGTCGCAGCGGACAGTCGACTGGCTCGAATTCTTGGACATGGTCACCGTGGCCATCTTCACGGTTGAGTATGGGCTGCGGATTTGGGTGGCCGACAGGCCGTTGGCTTATATTTTCAGCTTCTTCGGGCTGATCGACTTGCTCGCGATTTTGCCGTTCTATGTAGCCACGGAACTCGATTTGCGCAGTTTGCGGGCGTTCCGTTTCTTGCGGCTGTTTCGGGCGTTCAAGCTGGTCCGCTACAGCAAGGCGATTAGCCGCTTCCATCGCGCGTTCTTGATCGCCAAGGAAGAGATTGTGCTGTTTCTGTGCGTGGCGCTACTGCTACTCTTCTTTTCCGCGGCGGGAATTTATTACTTTGAAAATGAGGCCCAGCCCAAAAAGTTCGCCTCGATCTTTCATAGCTTGTGGTGGTCGGTGGAAACGCTCACCACGGTCGGTTACGGCGACATTATGCCGATCACCGTCGGAGGCAAAATTTTCACGCTCTTTATTTTGCTGATCGGCTTGGGCATTGTGTCGGTGCCCGCGGGATTGGTGGCGTCGGCGCTCTCCAAGGCGCGGTCAATGGAAGAGTGATATCCGCAGAAGAGTTTTTACCACGAATCATCACGAATCTAACGAATAATTGATTCGTGTTATTCGTGTGGATTCGTAATTTAAAATTCTCATAGCCCCAGACTAATGTGGATCATGCCGCCGGCGGTGAAGAAGGTGGCTAGCGGTCATGTGCCGTGCTAAACAGGTTCGTCACCAGCGAAAGACGTTCGACCCTTGGCGTGATCGAGCCGATCAAAGATGCTGCCGAGAGATTTCTCCAACTTGTCGATTGCTCCCACGAGGGCTTGATCGACGCTGGGGGCAGCGGCAGATACCGTCACCGGCTGACGGCCCGAGACGCGGGCTTCCATCACGCAGCGCTTGTCATAGCTACCCGATTTCTGATCGCTGTTTTCGTCGGTGAGATGGACATGAACGCTGGTGATTCGTCCGCTAAATCGTTCGAGAGCATCTTTTACGAGCGATTCCACATAATCGGTGAGCTTTGCATGATTCTCGGTGTGATTGTCGGTGTTGAGTTGGACTTGCATAACTCTTCCTTTGATGCGTAACTAATTGAGCCGTCCGGGAATTGAAACACCGGCAGACCCCCGGCTTTGCCGGGGGTCTGCCGATGGTTTGCCCTGCAAGTGACTCATGTGGTTATCAAAACCCCCGGCAAAGCCGAGGGCTGGATACATTAAATGCAGGACGGCCTTAACTAATTCCAAAATTTACCAACTTTAGGGCTGCAAAACCACCTTGATGCAGCCGTCTTCCTTGTCGCGGAATGTCTTATAAGCTTCGGGTGCGTCAGTCAGTTTGACTTTGTGTGTAATGACGAAAGAGGGATCGATTTCGCCGGCTTCGATTTTCTTGAGCAAGGGCTTCATGTAACGCTGCATGTGTGTTTGGCCGGTCTTCATCGTTAAAGCCTTGTTCATAAATGCGCCCATGGGAATTTTGTCGGGAGTTCCCACGTAAGCGCCTGGCACCGAGATCGTGCCCCCCTTGCGGCAACACATGATCGCCTCGCGCAAGACATGAGCCCGATCGGTCGTCAACAACACCGCCGACTTCACTGTATCCATCACTCCGTCGAGGGTTCCCCCGCTATGCGCTTCGCAACCGACCGCGTCGATGCAACGGTCGGGCCCGCGACCTTGGGTCATTTCTTGAAGTTGTTCGTAAACATCGTGCTCAGAGAAATCAATCGTCTCCGCCTTGCCGTGTTGCTTGGCCATTTGCAAGCGTTCCGGCACTTGGTCGATGGCGATGACACGCCCCGCGCCGAGCATCCAAGCGCTTTTGATGGCGAACTGCGCGACTGGTCCACAACCCCAGACGGCCACGGTGTCGCCCTTCTCAATGCCACAATTCTCAGCGGCCATATAACCGGTGGGGAAAATATCCGATAAGAACACGACCTGTTCATCAGGCAGATCACTCTCGATTTTCAGCGGCCCGACGTCGGCAAAGGGAACGCGCAAATATTCGGCTTGGCCGCCGGGAAAGCCACCTAGCATGTGCGAAAAACCAAAGAGTCCCGCCGGCGAATGGCCCATCGCCTTGCGGGCCATGTCGGCATTAGGATTGGACGTGTCGCAGCAGGAGAACAATTTCTTTTCGCAAAAGAAGCAACTGCCGCAGGAAATCGTGAAGGGGACCACCACGCGGTCGCCCACCTTGAGATTGGAAACTGCGGAACCCAGTTCAACGACCTCGCCCATCGGCTCGTGTCCGAGAACATCTCCCGCTTCCATCGTGGGCATGAAGCCGTTGAACAAATGCAGGTCGGACCCGCAAATGCCACTTGCCGTGATCTTGATAATCGCATCACGAGGATTCTCAATTGTGGGGTCGGGTACCTTGTCCACGCGAACATCGCCGGTACCGTGCCAACAGAGCGCTTTCATTTTGAATTTCCTTTGAGAAGGGCGGTTATAAATCAAAGTGGTTGCAAAAATACCAGCATGAACGTGAGCGAATCGAGTTGCCGCGACGGACGAACTGCGACTGAGTGACCGCAAAGATTGTGCCGCCGATAAGGAGCCCTCGGGAGGCCGCGGAACTCGCAGCGGCCTGCATCTTCGCCTGTTGGTGGTTCCGTTGGTGTTTTCAAACGACGTCACAATCGCGTCCGAATGCCCTCCGCCTTCTCCCGGCCGCTCCTGGTTTACTGAAAGTTGGGGCCTCTCCGGTGCCGGAACAGACAAGCCTTTCTGTGAGTGGGGTCGGTCTGATGCGTCTCTTTTATCCGGATAGCGGGCGGAATTGCCGCTAGATTTATCTTGCGCAGTGTTGTGCGCAGCAAATTC
>JBGTMM010000647.1:0-2666 GCA_041743635.1 Bythopirellula sp. | reverse complement strand
AGAGTGGCCATACAGAGAAGTCATGCCCAATTCTGACAATGATTTTTGAGAAAGTTCGAGCGCGGAGCGAACCAGTTAAACGGTGGCTTCGCGCGGGGGGTTGTGTTCGGCACTGCCAAACAAGCTGCCGAAGATGCTGGGTCTAATCCTACAATCGGTCAGCCCAACCCTCGGACTCAACGGGCAACCTGCAAGTTGATCAACCAATTCACGCAAAACGTGAACTTAGTCAAGCCGCGGAAGCTTTAACGTCACGAACCGACGAATTTTGCCAGCACCGTACGCGCCGTCGCTTCATCTTCGGTGCCGCCAACAATCGAGCGGCCATCGGCGAAAACCGTGATCAAGAATTCGTTGACCGAGAGCCGCACGAGATAAGGATTCGCCGTCACCTCGCCCACCGCCTGAAGTTTTTCTGCTAGCACCGCGAGATCGAGCGGCTCGGTTTGGGTAGGTGAAATCTGCACCGAATTGCGGCCGCAAAGTTTGGTGACGGCGGCCCCGCGCTGGCCGGTCAACCAGGGGAATTTGCGCATCCCGCAGGTGGGGCAATCCGCGCGGCGGCTCGCTTGCATGTTGATCGAGCGAACCTGATTGTTCCACAAATCGAACACGGTAAGCTGGGGGTTCACCGCCGCGATGTTGCCGCTGCAGATTTTGATCGCTTCCATCGCCTGGTAAGCGGCGACGACCGCGACAATTGGCGCGAGCACGCCGGCCGTTTCGCAGGTCGGCATGCTACTCGCCGGGGGCGGTTCGGGCAGAAAGCAACTGAGGCAGGGCGACTTCCCTGGCAAGATCGCCAGCGTTTGCCCCTCGGCCCCCACGCACCCGGCAAAGACCCAAGCAAGTTTATTGGCGACGGCAAAATCGTTGATCAGATAGCGTGTTTCAAAATTGTCGGTGCCATCGACGATCACCTGCACGTCGCTGGCGAAACTCTGAATGTTTGCCGCGTTCACGTCGGCCACGGCCGGTTCGATGACAACTTCCGAATTCACTGCCGCGAGTCGTGCGGCCCCCGCCACGGCCTTGGGGAGCTGCGCCGCGGCGTCGGCTTCGGTGAACAGCGTTTGCCGATGCAGGTTATCGCGTTCAACGAAATCGCGATCCACGATCCGCACAAAACCGACGCCGGCTCGCACCAACAGATCGGCCGAGACACACCCCAGCGCCCCACAACCCACGACCAGAACTCGCGCCTCGCGCAAATATTGCTGTCCCGCTTCGCCTAAAGGGGCGAAGCGCGTTTGGCGGCGATATCGGTCGGGAATGGAATCGCTCATGGGATAGTTCACACAAAGTAACCGGCCAGATCAAATTCGGGAGCCAACTCGGCCTGCAGGCGGTCGCAACCAGCGCGGGCCGAGTTGATTTCACTTGCCGCATCCTTGCGAATCGCGATCACAGGCTTGTTGCAGGTCGCCGCCCACGCCGGTGGCCGCTCGCCGCTGGTCAACTCGACGGCGAATGCATCGCATATAGCATTTGGCTGCGGATTGTTTGCACTTACACAAGCTGCCGCAAAACATTGCCGCGACACACGACTTTGCAGTTGCGCAACATCCACTAATATCAGCATAACTGCCGGGTACCAATGGAGCTGGGAAACATTTTCGATCCCTGAACCTATACTGTTCCGCAGATCAACGACCAGTGGCACACCAAGGCGGCTGGCCACCTGGCAAACCTCCGTCGTGGGATTCTTGACCACAAGCGCCGTTTCGCGCTCGCGCGCCTGTTGCAAATCATTCTTCGTCGGCGAATGATGCCGCAACCCGCGCAGCACAATTCGCTTCGATTCCAAGCGAAAATTGCGGCCCTCGCAATAGCACCTTTTGATTCCCACCGGCAAAAGTTGCTCACGTTCCGAGCCATCCTGCATTTGCAGTTTTAGCCGCAAGTCGTACCAAAACGGTAATTGCGACGTCCAATAACACGGCTCGATCACAAGTGCTTCAACCGAGCCAGCATTCGACGGTTTTAAGGCAAAATCCGCTGTCAGAGTTTTGGCAAACTCGCAGTACGGACCACGCAGCGTTCCCGTGATTTCGGCGATGCTTGAGTCTTCGCAAGCCGTCAGCAAAATCCGCGCATGCTGCTCGGTCCGCTCGCCCACACTCAGCGTTAAATGTTCGTTCATATTCAACCGGCCGCCAGGGCATTTGCTGTTTTCTTGAGTTCCCGCGCGAGAAATTTGCCTGTGATCGACGCGGGGTTCGCCGCCAATTGTTCGGGCGTTCCTACCGCTACTACCTGGCCACCCTCATCCGCCGCGCCGGGGCCAAGGTCAATGAGCCAATCCGCGGCCTGCATAACCATTAAATTGTGATCCACGACCACCAGCGAGTGCCCCATGTCGACAAGCGAATCAAAGCAATCCAAAAGTTGCAACACGTCGGAAAAGTGCAAGCCTGTCGTCGGTTCGTCGAGGACAAACAAGGTGCGGCCCCGCCGTTCGGTGGAGATGTAAGTCGCCATCTTAAGCCGCTGGGCTTCTCCGCCGGAAAGAGTATTCGCCGGTTGGCCCAACCGCAGGTAATCGAGCCCCACATCCATCAGGCATTTCATCCGGGAGAGAATCTTGCGATGGCCACGGAAAAACGTGAACGCCTCGCGGACCGACAGGTTTAGCACTTCGGCGATGTTGTGTCCACGATATCTCA
>JBGTMM010000646.1:0-7069 GCA_041743635.1 Bythopirellula sp. | reverse complement strand
GGAGGTTCATTCACATCGACGTACCAATTCGACACGCCGCCATGAATGGCGATCTCGCGTTCGAGTTTCGACGCGCCTGCTTCCATGATGCGGAACACACGCAAGGTGGGTTGCGCGGTGTGCCAGCGTTGGCCCATTGCTGCTTGCGCGCGATTAACACTGCGCTGCGTCAAATTCCACACGGCATGCAACCAATACGGATCGCGGACCATAACCACCAGTCGATCTTCTTTGGGCATCGGGTGCGATTGCTGACCGCTGTGAGCCAAGTTTTTGAGTGTGGCAAGCTTGTGATGCAATTGCTCAAGACTGCGTCGCACATGAATGGGTGTTTGACTGGTGAGTTGAATGTCGCGCGAGTTTGCTGGGTGACCAGGGGAACCATTGTTTGTATGTTTCAAGTCGACGTTTCGCTTGCGAGCGATGGCTACGATCGCTTCGATCAGAGTTTCCTTTTTCATGGAATGCCAACCGGCGACGCCATGTTGGCGAGCCAATTGGGCCAAGTCCTTCGCGGTGCGCGAGCGTAAAGTAGCGGCTGTCATGGTTGCTGGACCTCCACAAAACTCGAACGCAGGGACTCTCGATGTTAGAGCGACGGATGAGACATCCGTGCGAGAGACTGCCGATCAGAACGCGGAGGCGCACCATCTGGCGTCACCCGGCCGAATTGCCTTGCGGAGTCGTATCTGGCGGTCCATGGCCAGAATGAAGTCTGCAGAAAGCTGCCCCGATCTTTGCGTAGAATCGGCAATTTCCGCAAACTTCACAATAACCTCAAATTTGTCACTTGCAAGCATTTGGAAGATGAATTTGCCGTAAACCATTTATTATTATAAACTTGCGGCGATTTGTTGAGCCAATGGGATTCTGCCCTTCCACACATGTCACCCTGTTGACGTAACCCCTTGGTTCTGTTTTTATCGTATTGAACATAAATAGTTTGTCTGTAAGTACTTGGGACAGCGGCTTGGAATTTGTGAAAAAATTCACGAATTGCCCCTTCGCGCACTTAGAAGTCGTAATTAGATTTAAGCGGGTCCGTGGAAAAGGATTTTTCGGCACTGACTGACCTTTATCCATGAGGGTCCGAGTCTTCAGAACATTACTTCCGCCGGGCACTTCAGATTCGATCTCGGCACGGCCATCTGGAGATCGGGATGAGTGGGAGTTCAAACGATGAGGACGCTGCGGATGGACGTTCGGCCGCCGCGAAGGCTGCCGAATGGGCGGCGAGGATTATGACCATTTCGTTGGAAATGGTTTTGCCGGGATTGGCGGGATATTGGTTAGACACCAAGTTGGGGACTCGAGTGGTGTTCCTGCTGGTGGGCTTTGCATTAGGTGGTTATTTGGCATTCCTGCAGTTGAAGGCCATCGCTCAATCCACTAAGCATCGGGCCACTAAAAATCGGCCCACTAAGAATCGGCTGAAGTAGCTGACCGAATTCAAATTGACCAACAAGCATCGTTTACTAGGCAAGTCAGAAAGTCGTCGCGTGACCCAGCAATCGCCAAGTTGCCAGCAAGCCCCGAGTTGGCTGTCGTGCGGCTCGGAAAGCAGCTTGGTCGCGTGCGCGATGACCTTACTTCTTGCTCTTCTGGGTTATACGCTGCTCTGTTTGCCGCTGGCCATTTGGCTCGGTGGCAATAGTGTCGCGGCTTTGTTCTCTGCCACGGGTGTTTGCCTGACGCCCGGTTTGGCGGCCCTCGCCATTTCGCACCATTTCTCGGTCACGGGTCGGCCACTTTCCGGCATGCTGCTCGCAATGGGTTGTCGCCTTGTGCCACCTCTGGTGGTTTGTCTGTGGCTCGCACTCAATAAATCCGCGGTTCAAGGCCAAGTGTTTGCTGGGTTCTTGATTGTCGCTTATCTGGTTTCGCTCGCGGTCGAGACCATACTCTCGGTTCGTTCGATGGCACCCAGCTCCAGCTTTTCCCGAGAGATTGAGTAAACTCGCACGTCATGGCTGATCCCCTCGCACCCCACGAACTGTTCGGACATGTCGAAGACTCCCGGGAGTTTCACTTTCCGCGTTTTTTTACGTCGGCTGAATCGCACGGACATGTTTCGATCCCGCAGCCGTTCGAGCTCGACGAACCGCTCGTCGAGATGCACACGGGTAACGCGCTGATCGACAATACGATCAAGCCGCTTGATCTCAAAGTCACGAAGTTCATGGTTTTGGAAGTGGCGATTGCTCTGATCATCTTCATCCTCTTTGCGGCACTGGCGGCACGGCTCAAAGGGGGGCGTCGGCCCAAGGGCCGGTTGTGGAATTTGCTGGAAGTGTTTTTGCTGTACATTCGCGATTCCATCGCGCGGCCCTGTATCGGGGACCACGATGCCGACCGATTCGTACCCTATTTATGGACGTTGTTTTTCTTCGTCCTCGGTTGCAATCTCATGGGAATGATCCCGTGGATGGGATCGCCCACGGGTGCACTGGCCACGACCGCAGCGCTGGCCCTCACCACGTTTGTGGTGGTCGTGGGTTCGGGGATGATGCAACTCGGCATGGTCGGCTTCTGGAAGGCTCAAGTACCCCACATGGATTTGCCCAAGCCGATCGCCGTGATGCTGATCCCGCTGATCTTTGTGATTGAGATTCTTGGGTTGTTCATTAAACATTGCGTGTTGGCCGTGCGACTGCTGGCCAACATGATGGCGGGCCACGTCGTGCTAGCCGTGATCTTGGCGTTCATCGGCGCGAGCGCCGTGGCTGGTAATGCCATTTGGGGCGGCGTCGCCGTGGCGAGCGTGTTGGGTGCGACCGCGCTGAGCATGCTCGAATTGTTTGTGGCCTTTTTGCAGGCCTACATTTTTACCTTTTTGTCGGCCTTGTTTATCGGAGCAGCCGTGCATCCGCACTAGGTTGGATTGGCGAGGCGACGTACGTTAATCGTTCCACTGTTTTGCTTAGTTGAAGGAGATATTCACGTGATCAAGTTGGCGAAAATGTTGGTTTTTTGTTGGGCGTTATTGCTGGTCGCGAGTCCGGCCCTGGCGCAAGAAGCGGATGTAGCTATCCCAGCGGGCGCCGTTCCTGCTGCCGTTGGTGGCTTCAGCATGAATTTTGGACCTGCGTTCGGTGCTGGACTGGTGATTATTGGTGCCGCCATGGGCATTGGCCGGATTGGCGGCTCGGCCGTCGAGAGCATGTCGCGTCAACCCGAGGCTGCTGGCAACATTCAAACCGCGATGATTATTTCCGCCGCGTTGATTGAAGGTGCGACGTTCTTCGCGTTGATCGTTTGTATGTTGTTCAATTATCCCACCTGAGTTGATTTCAATCGTGAGAATTCGAGATAAGGTTCTGCGCATGAACATTCGAAGACTTGGTCTTGCCATGCTGTGCGGCTTGGTACTGGTCGGATGGCTGGCCGGTTCAGCAGTGAGTCTGGCTCAGGATTCCGAACCCGGTGCCGAAGCTGTCGAGCATGAAGAACATGCCGAAACACATGGCAAGCCCAATCCGCTGGCGTTCGACCCCGACTTGGCGTTGTTTACGCTCGTTGTTTTCGGATTGCTGTTTTTTGTGCTGGCGAAATTCGCCTGGCCGGCGATTTCCGCGGCGCTCTTTGAGCGCGAACGGATGATCGAAAACAACATCGCCGACGCGGCCGCCAAGCATGAGGAAGCCAAGCAAATGCTCGTGCAGTACGAGGCCAAGCTCGCCAGTGCGGCCAACGAAGTGCGGGCCCTGATGGAAGAAGCACGTCGCGATGCCGAGCACACGAAGACGCAAATCTTGGCCGAGGCAAAAACGGCGGCCAACGCGGAGCGTGATCGAGCGCTCAAGGATGTGGAGCGCGCCGCCGATCACGCGATGAAGAACATCGCCGAAACGATCGCCAATCAGGCCGTGGATTTAGCGGGTAAGGTGGTCAGCCGGAATCTGTCCGCCGAGCAGCATTCCCAGCTTGTCCGCGATGCTCTCAGCACGTTGGCGTCGAGCCCTAGCAAGAACTGACTTTCTCCGATTTAAGTAACATGAGCGACGCAACAAGCCAGCAATCAACAAGGGAAACAGTCTTCGACGTGGACGTCGAAAAACTGGCTCGGGTGTATGCGCAGGCGGGGCTCAATGCTGCTGGAGATCCATCAGCTCAAGAGCGTTTCATGGAGGAACTTAATACCATCGTGTCGGAAGTGCTGACCAAGTTTCCTGCATTGGGACGGGTGTTTGCATCAGCACTCGTTTCCAACGAAGAAAAACTGGGGATTCTTGATCGCGTATTCGACAAGAATGTCTCGGTGACCGCCCTCAATTTTATGAAGATTATTGCCAAGCATGGACGGTTGGGCGTGTTGCGGCAAATCATTCAGAGTGCCAACGCTTTGTGGCAAGTCCGCCGCAACCAAGTTTCGGTAAAACTGGAGCTCGCTCATCCGGTGGACGCGGCGCTCGAGCAAGAAATGATTGACCTTTTGGGCAAGAAGCTCAATGCCAAGCCGCTGGTCACGATTGTAATCAATCCCGAACTGATCGCTGGTTTCGTGGTTCGTACGGGAGACCGTGTCTTGGATGCATCGACTCGGACAAACTTGGAACGCGCTCGGCTAGGAATGATCGCGCGGGCCGTCGAGGCGATTCAGCAAAATCCGCACAAAATATTTCAACAGACTGAGTAGTAGTATCACATTATGTAGCCAAGCCAATGTCATTCCGAAAGGAGCCCTGCGACTTGAGGAATCTGGGTTCAACTTTCATACACACAAAAATACGTGTGCGGGAATAACCCAGATCCCTCGGTCGGCAAGCCTCGCTCGGGATGACAAGTATTTGCAATTAAAAATTACAGGACTCCCGGGAGAGCTTCGATGAAGTTCAATAGCGACGAAATCGCTTCAGTGATTCAAAAAGAGATCGAGCAATTTTCCTCACACATCGACGTGCGTGACGTCGGCCGCGTGTTGGAAGTGGGCGACGGTATCGCGCAAGTTTACGGGCTTGCTGATGTGATGGCCGGTGAAATGGTGGAATTCGCCAGCGGCGTCAACGGCTTGGCGTTCAACCTGGAAGAAAATTCGGTCGGCGTGATCATCCTGGGCGATTATCTCAATATCAACGAGGGGGAAGAAGTACGCAGCACGGGCAGACTGTTGAGCGTTCCCGTGGGAGATGCTCTGTTGGGTCGCGTGGTTGATCCGCTGGGCAATCCGCTCGACGGCAAGGGTCCCATCGTCACGAGCAAGCGCCGCCCCGTGGAAGCGATCGCCGCGGGCGTGTCGGAACGTCAGCCGGTGGGCGAGCCGCTCCAGACCGGCGTGAAGGCCATTGATGCGATGACACCGATTGGCCGTGGCCAACGCGAGCTTATCATCGGCGACCGCAAGACGGGCAAAACCGCCATCGCCATTGACGCGATTATCAACCAACACGATTCGGGCGTGAAATGTTTCTACGTGGCGATTGGTCAAAAGGAATCGACCGTGGCCGGAGTGATCGAGAAGCTTCGTGCGACCGGGGCCATGGATTACACGACCGTGATCGTTTCGGGGGCCAGCACCCCTGCCCCGCTGCAATACATCGCTCCCTACTCGGGCACGGCGATGGCCGAAGAATACATGTTCAATGGCGGGCACGCCTTGGTGGTCTACGACGACTTGAGCAAGCAAGCCGTCGCCTACCGCGAACTGTCGCTGTTGATGCGGCGTCCACCGGGTCGCGAGGCGTTTCCGGGCGACGTGTTTTACTGCCATAGCCGGTTGCTGGAGCGATCATGCAAACTATCGGCCGCGCTGGGTGGCGGCTCGATTACGTCGCTGCCAATCATCGAAACGCTCGAAGGCGAAGTCTCGGCCTACATTCCCACCAATGTGATTTCGATTACCGATGGCCAAATTTACCTGCAGCCCGACCTGTTCTTCGCGGGCATCAAGCCGGCGATGAACGCTGGTATTTCTGTTTCCCGCGTCGGTGGTGCCGCCCAGGTGAAGGCCATGAAAAAGGTAGCCGGTGGTTTACGATTGGACCTGGCCTCGTTCCGCGAATTGGCGGCGTTCGCTCAAATGGGTACCGAACTCGACCCCGCGACCCAAGTCCGCCTCGACCGCGGCTATCGCATGGTGGAGCTCTTGAAGCAGGGCCAATACAAGCCGCTGAACGTGGCGGATCAGATCCTCGTGATTTTCGCCGGCACGCGTGGATTCTTGGATAAACTGCCGGTCGAACGTGTGCAGGAGTGGGAAGCAAAGTTCCTCACGTACATGTCCGATCAAAAATCAGAAGTTCGCAACGAACTCGCCGAAAAGAAAGACATCGACGATGCGTTGATCGCCAAGATTCGTGCATCAATTGAAGAATTTAATACACAGTTCGTCGCGCAGAGTGTACCAGAACTAGCGACTGCAACCGTGTAGACCAGCGATTCGTTGAATCGCGGCTAGGGTGAATTTGAACAATGGCCAATCCCAAAGAGCTTGATAAACGACGCAAGTCGGTCCGCAATATTCGCAAGATTACGCGGACGTTTGAGTTGATCGCCACTGCGAATTTTAAGAAAGCGATGGATCGCGCCGCCGCGGCGACCGCTTATACCGATCGCATTACCAACTTGGTGGCTGATCTCACTAAGACGGGCCTCGAAGTGAGTCATCCGCTGCTGGAGCAGCGCGCGGTAACGAGCAACGCAACACTGCTGGTGCTCACCGCGAATCGCGGCTTTTGCGGTGGGTACAACAGCAATTTGATCCGCGCGGGGCTCGAGCGCTGGAATCAATTGCAAGCGGAAGTCCCCTCGTGTCGGTTGGAGCTCTCAGGCAAACGCGGTATCGCCGGATTCAAATTCCGTGGCCTGATTGCCGACCAAACTTACACGCACTTTGAACACAAGCCGTCGTTTGCCGAAGTGGAATCACTCGCCAACCGTTTCCTCGACGAGTATATCACTGGCAAGCTTGATCGACTTGACGTGGTGTATATGAAATATGTCAGCATAGCGCGTCAAATAGTGGCGGTAGAAACGTTGGTGCCGCTGGGTTCACTCGGTGCAAATCCGGCGGAGGAAGCTGCTGCTGCCCTCACTGGCCCTCAGTACGATTTTCTGCCTTCGCCGGAAAGCA
>JBGTMM010000645.1:0-2764 GCA_041743635.1 Bythopirellula sp. | reverse complement strand
GGCCTCAAGCACAGCAACTTGGGCATGTATCGCGTGCAATTGACGGGACAGCATTACCGCACTGATGCGGAAATCGGTTTGCACTATCAGATTCATCGTTCGATTGGCGTGCATCATGCCGCGGCACTTGCGGCGGGAGAGCCGTTTCGCGTGAACATTTTTGTCGGTGGCCCGCCGGCGATGACCGTGGCCGCGGTGATGCCGCTGCCCGAGGGGATGAGCGAACTTGGTTTTGCCGGTGCGCTCGGCCGCCGACGGGTGCGGATGATTCCGCGTGAGGATTGTTTGCCGATTCACGCGGATGCTGATTTCTGCATCACGGGTGAGGTCATCCCCAATCGGCTCGAACCGGAAGGGCCCTTCGGCGATCATTTGGGATATTACAGTTTGGCCCATCCGTTTCCCGTTCTGCGCGTGACGAATGTTTATCATCGCGATGGTGCGATTTGGCCATTTACCGTGGTCGGTCGCCCGCCGCAGGAAGACACGCTGCTGGGCGAGTTGATTCACGAAATCACCGGCCCGTTAATTCCCGAGGTGTTGCCGGGGATTCATGGCGTGCATGCCGTTGATGCGGCAGGTGTGCATCCACTGCTGTTGGCGATTGGCAGTGAACGCTACATGCCGTTTCTCAACGCCGATCGTCCCCAGGAACTGCTGACCCAAGCCAACGCCATTCTGGGACAAGGGCAACTCTCGCTCGCCAAAATCTTGTTGATCGTTGCTCACCAAGATGCCCCTCAACTCGACGTGCATGAGATCGAACCGTTTCTGCGGCATTTGCTGGAGCGGGCCGATTGGTCGCGCGATTTGCATTTCCACACGCAGACCACGGTCGACACGCTCGATTACAGCGGTTCGGGACTCAATGCGGGGTCCAAGGTGGTGATGGCCGCCGTGGGGCCGCGGCGGTTTGAATTGGCGACCCGCGTGCCGGAAGCTTTGAACTTGCCGAGCGGTTTTAGCAACCCACGCGTGGTGTTCCCGGGCGTCTTGGCGATCACCGGACCCAAATGTCCGGCCCCATCTTTTGACTATGATGTTTCAATTCGGACCCATAGCGAATCGCGTGCGGAAGTCGCGGCTCCCCTGGAACGTTTTTGTTCCGCCTTGACTGCGAACGGGCCGCCGAGAGGTATTCGCTGGATTGTGGTTGTCGACGACAGCCAATTCGCCAGCGAATCGCTGCGGAATTTCTTATGGGTAACGTTCACGCGCACGAACCCTGCCACCGATTTATACGGCGTTGAGAGTTTCGTCGCCGACAAACATTGGGGCTGCCGCGGGCCGTTGGTGTTCGATGCTCGAGTGAAACCCCATCACGCGCCGGTCCTCGAAGAACCGCCGGAAATTACTCGCCGCGTCGAAGCACTCGCGGTCGCTGGCAAACCGCTCCATGGAATTTTCTGAAGAGGCCCGCGGAGTTGTTTCAGCGGTAGGTCTCCAACTTGGCAAAGGTGGTGAACATGGCAAAGATGGCGGTGTATGTTGTTAGTGGTTAGTGGCCATTTTTCGGACTCTACATCTTGTGTTCTCGGTGATCGGCAACACTAGGAGTTGTGGTTTCGCTAAAAGATATTCTGAAATTCTTTGCTCTCCACCGCAATCTTCCTGATGGCCAAGAAACGGCGTTGAATAGCCAGTCTAAGCACCAACCACCAGCCACCAACCTTTCACCTCTCATCTTGCGCGGAGTTTGTGCGTCGCTTGATTGTAACAGAATTTGCGCGCGATTCAGCAACGATTCTTGGCCGGAGAAACCGGGTGGCCCCGACACTTCATCCGCAAAGAGCGGTGATTATGAGAAATTTCAAACCGGATAAGTGTCGGGGTGCGCAGCACAAGAGATTTTCAACGGAACCACAAAAATCCTCTTGTTCCGGTTATGATGCCGGGCGTTCTAACATGCGTTTTGTGCGGAAGCTTGAGCAAAGCTGAACGAAAACGAGTGCCAAAGCTATAATGTCCGGCATGAGAACCCTACTGATACTTAGCGCGATAGCTTTTCTTGGGCCCAGGGCTTATTCAGAAGACCTTGACGGCGGCTTCGCTGAACTCGGTGAGTTAAAAGAGCCAGCGGCAACCGGATTCCAGTACAAACTTTCCATCCATCCCCTGAACATGCAGGGCTATGTTATGCGAGGGCACTGGAATGGCGTATCGACCAATTCGACGGTGCTCTTATTTAGAGGCGAATCACCTAACCGAATTCCTGGGGACGCAAATGCACGGTATCTTGCCATGAAGTCCACCGCAAGCAAGGAACTGATTGATATCGTTGCAACACAAGAATACACGTCTTCGGGAATGCCCGATTATCCACCCGACAAACCAGAGGCGGCGTTTAGATGTGAATTGCGTAGTCTAATACTTGTCAACAACGAAGCTCGAATCCGAATACGATCCAAAGACTCTACAGATTACTTCAGACTCCGATATCAGGACGGCGTGGGGCTTCACCTGGAAACTTTGTCGTCCGAAGTCCAACTTGTTGACGGTTTACTCCCTGATTTTCGAGTTATTGAGCAAACCAAAGGCGACAATAAATGGTATTCCAATGCCCTGACCACTTGGGCGATGGATGGAGACAAGCTGTTATGGTCAATCGATCTGCCGATGGAAGGGAGATATAACCGAAAGTTGTGGATGAGGAGTTGAAGAAGGCGGCGTACTTGGTTTGAATTTGGTTGTTACAAGACCCGATTCCCCAGGAGTACGCCACCATGCGTGAAGTTACCACAACGAGTGTCACGTTTCCATCCGC
>JBGTMM010000644.1:0-5775 GCA_041743635.1 Bythopirellula sp. | reverse complement strand
CGTCAGATTCACCCCCAACAACCAACTCCTCGACCACCCTGGCGGGCGAAGTCTGTTCAACCCCAGCCAATGTCTCACCAAGGGCATCGTGAATGATCACGCGCGTTGCCTGTGGAACGCCAAGCGCAAAAATCGACTCGGGCCCCTGCCGCGGATAAGAAAATTCAATCGACTTCGCCGCCGTCGGTTGGTCGTCGATCACGCGGCCACTCACGGGCAGGTGCGTCTCGGAATCCAACAAGAATTCCAAACGCAAAAGTTTGTCATCCGTTTTCTGACGGAGCGTGACTTGCAGTTCGATTAACTCGCGCGACTCAACCGCCACCTTACGCCACGATTCATCAACAACCTCCCAATCGGTCGCGGCGACGTCGGCCAGCGAAGCGGGCAGGTCCTTCATTCCCAAGAGAAGCGCCAAAAACTCGCTACTCAACTGCCGAGGTGCTTCCAGCTCGCGCTTGTAAATCACGCGATTCGCCGGATCAAAATTCTCGGCGGTTTGTGTTTGGAAATTCAGATAAACCCGCGATTCCCCCTCTTCACGGGCGGCAACCTGGGCCGTTTGCGAGAACCAACCAATTGCTGCCTGCTCGCCTTTGTCAGTCGAGGTCCGAGCGATCGCCTGAACCCATTCGCACCTTTCGAGGGCTTCGATCATGGCCGCCCAGCCATAAACGGGCCGGCTATTCCATAATCCCACTGAGACAATCAAAGCCGCTGCCGCGGCGGCCGTGGTCAACAAACGCCAACCCGATCGGCGTGTTGCATTGTGTACCGACATCGGAATCACCGCCGCTTGCGGCTTAGCGTGACCATTAGCCTGGAGCGCGAACTCACGATCAAGTTGCCTGGAAAGCCGATCGGCAAAGTCAGCCGACATCGGCGGCGCGGCCAATGCCGAGTTGAGCAACTGCGCGACTTGCCGATCGTTTGATTCGTCTTCAAATTGTTCATGCCCAGCATTCATGCCGACACCATGCTGTTACTTTAAGAGTTGTGATTGTTACTTGAGAGTCGTGATGTTTGGGGGGAGCTGCGCATGAGCCACACCCCCTACGCCGTTAGTCGCGGCCCCGTTCAATGAGGGCGCGCGTTCGCTCAGTTCATAACACCGCCTAAACTCCCGACGGGCACGATACAGCGAAGCCTCGATCCCTTTTTCTGTTTCGTTGAGCCGCTCGGCGATTTCGCGCACCCGCATGCCCTCCGCATATTTCCATTCAAGAATCAGCCGCTGTTTTTGCGGAAGCTGTTCGAGAATCACAAGCACCCGCGCGCGGGTTTCCGCGGTTTCGAGTGCTAAAGTTGGTGAGCTTGTCGCACACTCGCAAGAATTGTCGCGGCCAACCTTTTCCAGCCGGTCTTTGAAGCGAAAGGCTTGCCGATGATGATCCGCCACTTTGTGCCGAACGACCGACCTCAACCAGGCGGCCACATGAGCCGCGTCCTCTTGAATCGGATTTATGTCGATTTGATGAATATTTTTTAGTAGCGCCAGCATCGTTTCGCTTACCACGTCTTCGGCTATGTGAACATCTTGAACCTGGGCATAGGCGTAGCGCCAAGCCAGAGGCAGGTAACGCGTATAGAGCGTCTTCCAAGCCTCGGCGTCATGGTCGCACGCCGCGCGCAGTAGTTCAGCGTCGGTCAAACTCGCACCTCAGTTGGCCCCCACTCACACCCATAGGGTAATAGGCAGCGGCCCCCGTCTCGGTCGTTTAATTTCGCGGTTAGCCAGTTCACTCGTCTGGACAAAGGACAAGAGCATTTCGGACGGGGCGGCATTTTATTGGGATGGCAGCTTGCCGCCCGATCCTGCTAACTGTCAACATAGTCGTTCCGAGCGCGAAAATCACGCGGCAGGGATATTTTCGCGGAGTTTTGCGGGTAAAGGAGGTAAAAAAGAACGGCTTTCCCTTCCCTCATTCCTGAAGTCGGGAACCGAGGCGAGCGGGGGACGTAAGTCCCCTGTATCAATTCTCAGAGTTGCGCCAGCATTTCCACGCAGTGGTGCCTGCCCTCGCGGGATCCCCGCCCCATCGGGAGGTTCTCTTATCTCTGTGCACCAATCGACATCAGATAGTCGGCAAGCTCTCGGTGCCTGCCCTCCACGGCCATCAACAGGGCATTCTGATGAGAATTATTTCTCGCGTGGAGATCGGCGCCGTTATCGAGAAGAAGTTTCACCACTTCCAAGTGCCCAGCCGCACATGCTAACAGCAAGGGTGTCGATCCAGCGGGATCGGTCGTCGCTTCAATATCGGCGCCTTCCGAGAGCAGCGTCCGGACGAGTTCAAGGTCGCCCTGTGTCGCTGCCTCACAAAGCTTGTCGGCAAGTGCGAGGGCGTGGTCTGGGGAAGCCAATCCGAAAACCGCCTGGTAAGTTTTCACATGCTCTGCCAGCTTCCAGGGATAATGCTTTGGCTCCCCATAATTGTTTTCGTCAATCTTCTCCCAGATGTGAATTCCGGAAGCGGTGGCGACATACAGCGAGTCCTCGAACACGGCGATAGACGTGATCCGCTCGTCCGTATCGAGAGAAGCCACGTCCTCCCATGCCGATAAATCGGGCGTTAACCGCTTCACCGTATTGCCTGCTGGGATTAATACGCCCAGCGGAGTGAACTTGGCGGCATGAAAACTTCCCTCGGGCCAAGTTAGCTCTGACGTACTCCAGCGGTGAGACGCTTTGTCAAACAACAGCAGATCCCTTTGCCCAGCAAAAAAGACGAGCTTTCTAGTCACGCCAATGGGCCAGTGATCGTCGCCCCGCGCCGTTTGCCAAGGGAACCCATATTGTTCCCAGTTCCCCGTGTCGGGTCGATAATGGCAAACAGCATTCCCACGCCTTGCATCGTGCGTGCCCTGGAATCCCCAAAAGTCTCCTTCAGGACCGAGCACAAAGTGATTCATGGATGCTTGGTAATAGTCTGGTCCTAATCTCTGAGAATCCGCATCGGTGACCGGCTCCAATTCGATTTTCTGCCAAGTTTTTAACCAACAATCGAAAACCCACAGAGGCTGATAAGCTGAGCTTACGCAGAAGTGCTGTTCATAGGCCAACATGTTGGTGAAAAACCGGCAACCTTCGGGACGTTGGTCCCAGGTGGCAACACTCGCTTCCGCGGCACTAAGTTTGACGAGGCTCTTGCGGTCGAGTTGGGTAGCCAGGGCTTCTTCGCCCACGGCATCCCAATTCGCACTGCCGTTCTCAAGCAGCAGGGTCACCTGACCTTCGCCACCCTCGCCCAGTTCCATAAATCCGATGGGGCTAGCGTCGCTGCCGGGTTTTCGACCACCGAACCACACGCCAGAGTCCACCGGGACGATCTGAGTGGGCGCGAGTTCCAGAGGATCAGAAGCGAGAGCCTCCGCAGTGGACTCCAAGATCAGCCATTGTTTTTCTGCCTTTGGTGGTTTGGGAAGTGTTGGAGGGGTTGCTTTAGCGTGTATCTCTCTTTGACGGGTTTTAGATTCGATCCGCTCATATGCGGGCTCGGGTGTTCGAGCTTCAAAATTTTCCGCCAGTACATTTTCGTCAACAACGACATGCTTCATATTCGTGTAATAGTAGTAGAACAAGTAGCGAACACCCGGGTCGTCAAACTTGAGATCGCCCCTCTTCTCGGCCATTTCGAATAACAGACGGCGCGCATCGAGGGCCTCTGGGCCTGCCTGCTGAAAAATCACGCGACCGCCATACGTCTTGTGCAACTCGCGCTCGATCTTCCGAGCAACGATAAACATCCGTGCCAATTCGTCTGGGGCGTCGGCAGCGTTTGCTTCACGCAGCATAGGCAACAACCGTTCCAGCATCGCTTGTTCTTCTGCCAACTTAGTTCTTGCTTCACTCGACAAATTTGGCGACGCAAGCTCATTCTTTATTTTCTCAAGTCGAGCCTCGGTTTCGCGCAAGTGTTTTTGGCGCTGCACCCGCCACATTTCCTTGTAATCAGCAAGCTCCTCCGGCATTACATCAAAATTTCGCTCCTGAATAAATCGATTGTTGATAGGCCTACCGAAAGCCCGCGAAATACGCGCCATCAGTTGCCACTGCTGAGAATCTCGCGCGTCAAACTCAAGCGAGGTATCGATCGGGGCGGTCAGGCCAATGTCTGCCGCAGTGATGGTTTTCCTGTACACGCTGCCGACAACGCGTTCTGGCGGAATGGCCAACGGCTCCTCTGCCAAGAGAGGTACGAGCGGGGCCGACATTGTCAGTGCAAACAGGACTAGCGAATAAATCCTCATTTCACCTACCTCATTGCTCAGTATCGCGGATCGAGAACCTCTACATTCTATGCGACAAGGGAAGTGAAACCAGGGCAAGCGGTCGAGAACGCACGCATGAATGTTTGGCCCAAATTTTCGGGCCCATCAGTAAAGATCAGCGGCCAGCATCTTCTCCTCTGCGTCTTGGCGTTCTCCGCGTTTAATTCTTCCATGGCACAAAAATCGTTGCGGAATCGGCCACTGCAATTTGCAACAATCCCTAAAGCCATAAGCGCGTACTCGCGTCAGTAAACACAGACGCGAGTTCTTTGAAAGTTGGTTCATCAGGTAATTTAATGGTTAACCCACGAGGCGGGTGAAGATGGCCTACAGCCAACAGACCGCGAGTTCATCGAGTGCCTAGGGCAACGCCCTAGGTAGGCGAATCTGCTATCAATGCCACTTGGCCGAAGGCCATACTCACCCACTAAGTTTCCTGAAGAACCTGAAAATTGAAAAGCTCTCAGCCGTCAGTTCTCGCCAGAGAATTGACGCTTGGGTTCGTGGTGCGCGCACTAGAGGCGGCGATGCAAGGTAAAGTGCGGTTCATTGCAGGTCACTGCGGTGGTTTGTCAAGTTGGTAGTGATAAAACGGCTACCAACATCACCATCTTTACCACCTTCACCACATGCGCGTAGGTCAGAAGGAGCCTGACCTACACAGGAAGCAAATGCTAGAATCGATGCATGAGTTTAACCATTCTTGAAAAAATCGTCGCCACCAAGCACCGTGAGGTCGCCGCCGCTCGGGCGAAAGTCGCCGACAGCGAGCTGCGCGCCAAGTTCGCCGATGCCCCGCCGGTGCGTGATTTTTTTGCCCCGCTTGCCCAAGCCGGCCCGATCAAACTCATTGCCGAGATTAAGAAGGCGAGCCCCTCAGCCGGGATCATCCGCGACGATTTCGATCCCGCTACAATCGCCAAACTTTACGAAGCCCACGGCGCAAGTTGCATCAGCGTGCTCACCGACGTGCCGTACTTCCAAGGAAGTCTCGATTACTTATCTGCCGTTCGGTCGGCGGTTGGCATCCCGGTCTTGCGGAAAGATTTCATCGTCGACACGTATCAGCTTTTGGAAGCCCGCGTCGCGGGAGCCGATGCCGTTCTGCTCATTGCGGAATGTTTGGAAGATTGCAACCTGCGGAAGTTATACAACGAAGCTGTCGAGCTGGGGATGACGCCACTTGTTGAACTTTATGAGCCGACGAATTTGCCGCGCGTGTTGGAGACGGGCGCCACGCTGATTGGCGTCAACAATCGCAACCTCCACACCTTTGAGGTCGATCTCGATCATACCTTGAGGTTGCGGTGCGAAGTCCCCGACGATTGCGTGCTCGTGGGAGAAAGCGGCATCAAGAATCGTGCCGACGTGTTGCGACTCGAAGCAGGAGGCGTCGATGCCATGCTGGTGGGCGAGTCGCTCATGCGAGAAAAAAATATCGGCTCAGCGGTCGATGCACTCCTCGGCCGCTGAGCCTTAATGCTTTACCAGAATCATTAAATA
>JBGTMM010000643.1:0-1683 GCA_041743635.1 Bythopirellula sp. | reverse complement strand
TGACTTACCGTTTGGTTTGATCTGCAAAAAGTACTTGCCGGGCTTCTTGACCGCACTGAAATCAAGCTCGTAATGGTGCGTGAACTTTCCCCAGCCCTTGGCGGATGACGCGGCCAGCGGCCCCCTAAAAACCTCTTGTTTGGTAACCGCATCGACGACACTAAATTCGCCGGCAATGGGTTGCTCGGAGAATGCGATGGCGACCTTGGCATCGGCAGTGAGATAACCGACTTGATTGACGCGCAAGTGGACCGACGGGGTTGCGGCAGCCAACCAACCACTTTGCAGCCAGAAAATGCAACACAACGACAAGCAGATAGAGCATTGTCGAGACGAAGAAATCATGGATTCTCTCCTTTCACGGCACTATCTTTCGCTTTCTCATGCTCCACGACGCCATACAAATGTCCGCCATGACGGCCGTTATTATCTGTGCCACCGCTCCAAAAACCGGCGTAGTGATCTTCGTAGATCATCACCCGTGCCGTATATGTTCCTAGCCCCGGGAAACCGATGTTATCGACCGTAATAACTGGCGTATTACCGGCCCATTGAATCGGCAGCGTGATTGGCAACGTCACATCATGGTCACCGTATAGAATCCGCGCGACGAACATCCAGTTCCCATCGCCGACGTGTTTCACGCTGGTGAGTTCATAGCGCTCGGGCTTCGGGTCAATCGCTTCCTTGCCGGTCACGGTAAATTGCCCAACGAGCGCGGAGCCGCTAAGCGATGCTTCTAGTTCAGCGTAGAGTTTTTCTTGCTCAGGCGTGAGGTCGGCGGCATAAGCCAAGCCGGCGCAGCAAACCATAAAGATTAAAAGTGCGAAACGAACGAACATTTGAGCCTCCTCTGTACGGAAATAAAGGCTACACAAGAGATCATCAACGAGTGCCTAAAGTCTACCAGTTCTCGCTGGTTAGAAATATGCGCGCAAAAAAAAACCCGACCTAAGCGATCGGGGATTTGTCTTCGTTCTTCACAATGAGTTCGTCTATCGCGTGCTCGGAAAATAGCTGCCCACGTTCATGAATTGCAGGCTCGAACCTGTTGCCGGCACGCCGCCGGTGCCGTTCTTTGACACAACTCCCCGCGCGGCCGCCACGCGAACTTGTTGTCGCAGCCGTTGAAGCTCACGTTCCTGGGCTTCGCTGGCCGCCCGCTGCTGAAGTTGTGGTTGAACAAACATGTTGTAATTCGGCAAACCGGTGCTGCTTTCGATCAAGTCCAGGGCCAAATAAGGACTCAGTGTCGGCTGGTGCTGAATATCTTGGAACGGCTTGCTGTTTGATGTCTGCGTCGTCTGCTGCGCTGAAGCGTAGTTCGCCGCTGCGAGGTTCGATTGTTGGTTCTGAGCCATTTGGTAAGCGGCGCTGCGACTTCCGAAATATAGCGCTGCCGGGGTTCGCAGGGGCTGGTTCATTTGGGCCAAACTGATTCCTTGCATCGCGCCAACCACGAACAATGCCGCACCAAGACTCGATATTCGTCGCGATTCCATGCTGAATTTCCTCGGTTTGGGCTGTTACCCGGCACGCCTCGGCAGGCCGCACAATCCTCTTAATCGGCAAACTTTATCACTCGCCTCCGCCCAAAACCGCAGGATTTCTCGCAGATTTGCTAGCACCTTTCTCTAAAAATCGCCGCGAATTGTCGCATTTCTATCGAATTATGCCGATCAA
>JBGTMM010000642.1:0-1633 GCA_041743635.1 Bythopirellula sp. | reverse complement strand
CGTCAAACCCAAAGCCCAAGAGCCCCGCGCGGACTTTTCGTTCAGCAGGAATTCGGTCGGGAGGGAGACGTGAAGCCATGGCGTGCAAAAGGGTGGGTGAAATTGTGGGGAACGTACGCAAATGCAATAATAAGCGCCGCCGCTTGCGGCGGGCAAGAGCCGCTAGCGTCGCCGATTCCACGAACGCAACGCCTCGACGGCCGCCTCGCGGCTATCTTTCGTGCCGGGCTGCTTGATCATCGGAGGGAGTTTGCCCGGCTCTTTTTTCCCCTTGGACTTTTCCTCCGGCTTGTCCGCGTCAGCCGGGGATTCGGTCGGCACATCAGTGGTTTCGACGTCGCCATTCTCGGCGGCCGCATTCACCGCTTCCCGCAGTTCGCTCGCCTTCGTGTCGTCAAGACGAATCGTTTGGGTGTCGGAAAACGCACCTTTGGGCTTGTCGGTATCGATCAGCCAGTTCGAGATGTCGTCGACACCGACGCTGCTGCCCGAACTCTTCTCAGCGACCCGCTCCACCGCTTCCGCGACCGATTTCACTTCCGACTTCTTCTCGTTGCTGAGTCCGGTGGAGATCGTCACGATGAAGCCGAGCGAGCCAATCGTGATGTCGTCGCCCGATTTAAGCTCCACTTCGCCCGTGATTTTCTCGCCGTTCACGAGCGTGCCATTGCGACTGCCGAGATCTTTAATTGTCACTTTCGTGCCGTCGCGCGTGATCGCACAATGGCGACGGCTGATGGAGGTGCTGCCGGCGCAGAGGTGACACTCGGGGTTGCGACCGATCAAGAATTCGTCTTTCTTGACGGCGATCTTGGCTCCGATTTTGGAACCCTTCGTGACTTTGAGAATAACGTCCATCGCGCTGCCAGGAGAATGCAATTATAACCCCTTCATAAGGGATTTCGGGGCCGCTTATTGCAACCCAGTCTCAATCAAGCCCTTCCGCCGGACCCATCGCTTACATCGACATTGCGTACCGCTGGCATTTAACGCCTTTGGGTCCAAAGCCGATTTCCATACTTTTCGTCCCGCAGAACGGTTGCTAACGCCGGCCGTTGGTTGTTTGGCGTTCGCTCATGGCCCTCTACTTGACAAAGAATCTCAAGACCCAATGCCTTGGGAAGTTCCGCGGATAATTTAGTTATAAGATAAGTCGTTGTAAACGTATTATCGCACAGATCAGCGAGACCGGCAAGTTCGGGGCCGTAATCCGAGCGAGCCAGCAAAATACTGCCATGTTGCAGTACGGCCCCCCGATTGCGGCGTTGTGCACTGCCCACAATCTTGTAGTCCTTCGCAAGTGGGTTAGCTGGTTCCTCGAAAAAGACGAGATCACCCGGCGCGCGGCGCTGAAAACACAGGAAAGGCTCCCCTTTCTTTTCATCACCCGGGAGCCCCGTGGCGAACCGAATAGTGCTCAAAGGGCACTCGCGGGGCAGGTGACTACGCAATACCCCAAGAATCACTTCATGCACGGTGTGGTACAAGCTGGGTGCATCCACGGCGAGCGGATGCTTTTGCGGCAGAGCAAGGCTGTATGTCAACTCGTGATCGTGCAGAATCGCCCCGCCGCCACTTTGCCGCCGCACTAGCGCCGCCGACGCGCTCGCGGGATGTTGCGCGCGATCGGCAT
>JBGTMM010000641.1:0-3551 GCA_041743635.1 Bythopirellula sp. | reverse complement strand
GTCGATGATTCATGGTCAGGATCGTTTATTCCAGAGTGTCGGCGGACGGGTCTTTGCGGTCTTTCGCTTCGCGGCGGGACTGTGCCCGCCGACGCAGCTCAGCGCTCTTGGCGTGAGCCGCGCCGGCCGACAGGGGTGTGTTCGCTTCGTGGCCGAAGTGTTCGACGGAAACAGCGACCTTTTCGAGTTGTTCGGCGAGCATCTGATAATATTTGTCTAGCTCACCGCGCATTTCGCGGAACTCTTCTTTCCACAGCTCACCTTCCGAGGCGGTCCGTTGCCGTTCGGCTTCCAAGGCAGCTTCCAGTTCCGTGACGCGCAGTCGGGCAAATTCTTGGTCAAGCTCCCATTCGCCGCAGCGCGCTTCGAGTCGTTCGAATTCTTGCAGTTGCTCACTATTTTCCTCCTCAAGTTGCTGAAGTTCGTCTTTGGCCGCGACAAGTTGCTGCTCAAGCTGGGTGACCTGCTTTTGCAGCCCTTTTTCCGCAGTCTTGTTCTTACCGATAGAATCCTGGCGGAGGTCCAGCTCGGTTTCTTTGCGGGCCAGTTCGCTTTGCCATTGTGTGAGTTCCTCGTGCAGTTTTTCCAAGGCGGAGAACGAATCGTGTATCCACGAACCAAGTTCCACCTGCTCGCTCTGGAGTACCTCCAGAGGTTCAAGGGCCGAATGCAGCGATTCCAGGGTTTCGATAGTCGACATGACGGTGAACAGGGTATTGGCGCATCGTGCGGCCAGGGTGAAGGAAAAAGTGTAAGGCGAGGCTGGAAAAGTCAGTCGGAGCGGCGAAGCAGGCGGGAACCGCAAGTGGATTAGGTGGGTGGAACGTTGTGTAGAACGTCCCGCCGAATGAAAGGTAGCTTATGAAATGCCAGAGGGCAAAAAAATTCTTGGCAAAAATTTACTGGTTAATTCACGTTTCGTGGCGCACCACCGGCAATTTCACACTGTGAATCGTGAACTTGAACCGAAAATACACACCGCCACCTTCGCCATGTTCGCCAACATTGCCAAGTTGGCCAAAATGATCGGCTGGTGATCTGGCTACCAAACTTTGCGACCGGGTCGCCAGGGCCAGTAGGATTGCGGCTTCGCGCCGAGTCGTAGCTCCATGCCCGCGGTCAACGAGAAATTGTTGAGCGTGTCGACGCCGTCAGCCCCAAACGCCAAATTGTCGAGCACTTCGAGTCGCCAAGCGAGCCAAGGGAACTGATGAAATTCCACACCGAAGCCGAATGGCATCGTGGCCAAGGTGATGTTGCGACTGACTTCGAGATCGTTCACGAAGCGAATCCGCGCGAGTCCCGCGCCCAAAAGTCCATAGGGACGAATTTTCGAATCACCCCATGGATAATATTTGAGATCGACGTCACTAATAAAATAACTCCCATCGAAGGAAGCCTGGTCTGGCAACTCGTTGCTGACGTTCGGCTGGGACCAGCCAAACCGCCACTCGATGCCCCAGAAGTAGTCGAAATCGTAGCCAAACCTGATTCCTCCCAAGAGCTCGTTATTGAGATTAAGATGGTCATCGATCAGGAGCGTGCCGAGAAACCAGTCCGCGTGGTAAGGGCGATTGAGCCAACTGGTTCCTTCCAGAGGCACGCCCTTGCCGGTGTAACGGCCTTCCGTGGAGGAATGATGAAAACCGAAGTGGCGGACCCAGTCGATGGTTTTCACGGAAGGGTCGTTCCACTTGGCCGTGTTGTCTGGCAGCGGTTCTGCTTCCACGATGGGTTGCCATTGATCGAATTCCGCCGCTTCGGGGGAATTCACTTCGCTCTGTTCATCGACTTTGAAATCGAATGTCGAGGCGTTTGCGCGAGATTCTTCGTCAAACGGATCTGCCGCCTGCGTAGGCAGGGCGGCGAAGAGCGTCAGCCAGGCTACGCAGAGTGCATACAGAGATTGTGTGAAGATCGCTTCCATGCGAATCAACAGCCACTCGTTGAGAAAAGAATCAAAGCGCGGTCCCGCTAACGGATCGCAGCAAAACGGCGAGATCTGGGCGGGGATTATGGCGTTGGCAGCCGCTGGTGTCAACGCTGCCGCTACGGCACGCTAGCAGTGTCGACGACTTGCAGATCTTTGGCAGGGACCACCGATTGATTGTCCACTTCGGCCTGCGTGGCTGGCGGGGCCGGGGCTGCTATCACCTCGGCCGACACCGTTAACGCCGCCGTGCGATTCGGACGGTCGGTTGTGATCGTCACGGGCACCTTCACGGGACCAGGCTGATCGCCGGGGCGATAGGTGATCTCGACCAAGTGCATTTCTTTCGAATCTTGATCGGTATTAAAGCTAAAGCAGTTGTCACCGCAGTTCACATCGAGAATTTTGAACGGCTTCTTGCCGCGAACCACGACTTTCTTGGTGATCGGCTCGCCGGCTTTGACGTTACCGAGAACCAAAGTTTCGGGTGTCACTGAAATTTCCGGTACAACATGCCCGCCAACGAACAGCGGAATTCGTTGGCTATCGGCGCGACGGTCGTTGGTGACGACCGTGAGCTGATCCTTGATAAAACCGACCGGCACGTTGTCCTTGAGCCGCACAATCAGGTTGTAATTCACTTTGCCTGAGATACGGGGGGCTTCTTGCATCTCAACTTCGAAGTAGTCATTGTCGTTGGTGACGTCGACAATCTTCCAGTCGGCACGGCCCGCGTAGCTAACGTTGATGCGTTGCTCGCGGAGCTCGCCTTCATCGACCTTGCCGAATTCTATCGCACCAGGGCTAAAAACCACGTCTCCCCGGATGTTGCCATGGACGCGGACCTGCACTTCGGCGGGAAAAGGTGCGCCAAAGGATACTGTGAGCGTCGCCCCATGCAGACCCACAAAAGTGTGGGTATTGAACTTGGCTACAAGAAACGCCTTTTGATACGTGTTGATCGTGTTGTTCTCGATGGTGGGCGAGGTGCAGCCGCAACTCGAACGCACGCCGAGAATTTTCATGGGTTGCTTATAGAGGTTGGTGATCTCGAAGCGGTAAATTGTTTCCGCCCCGCGAGCAACCGTGCCGAAGTCGTGCTCAACCTTGTTGAACATTTTCTCGGCCCAATCTTGAGCGGCGAGTTGACCGACGGCGAACTGGGTGGCCACGACGAGGGCCACAAAAATAATGCGCAACATGGCAAATATTCCTGAAAAAAGTGAACGGCCTGATTGCGCAAATCCTTTTGCAACGAGCATGTTCGAATACTTTCCCTGCTAGCAAGCAGTACCTAAGTCTTGAAAGGTGTAAGTTAGTTTACCGCAGTAACTACGTAAGAGCGAAGAATTGATTTAACCAAACCCACAATTTTTTGCTTTTTAACCGGCGTTGGGATGAGCCGTTCCGCGAGGCGAACTTCTGCCGTAGCCGTAGTATCTAACGATTGCAAGGCCCGTACCAAAGGGTGAGATTATCGAGTGTCCGCACGAAGGTAGCCCCCTGCAATTTTCGCACGCTTTGCTAGAATGCCCTCTAACGGCAATTGCCGGTAACTCAAATTGTTGTTTGCATCATGCCCAAGTGGGGCTAAATCAGCCATATCACCCAAGTTCGCATG
>JBGTMM010000640.1:0-3898 GCA_041743635.1 Bythopirellula sp. | reverse complement strand
CTTGTACTCGTGCTGATTGGCGCAGCGTCGTTGCTGTGGTCCTCAAGCCCTCCAGTGTCCCTCCAAGAAGGCCAACGTCTTTTGACCTACGTCCTGCTGTTTGCGATCGCGCTGCATGTGATGCGGCGGGCTGACTCTCTGGCCTCGCTGGCGACGGCGCTGATGTTGGCAGGGGTGATCGAGGCTGTCTATGTGCTGCTCCAGTACAGCCTCGGCGATCCGATTTTTCTTACTGGCCAACTGCCCGGCAAGTGGCGGACCTTCGGCACGCTGGGGAACCCTAACTGGACGGGAGAATTTCTCGCCGTGACTGCGCTCGTCTCCCTGGGCCGCTTGATTGATCTCCGCCGCAACGCTCCACCAACTCAATCCGCTCGGCCATTAGCGCGTCATTCGACGCTGGTGGCGTTGATTTTGATGTTACTTGCGTTAGCAGCCACCCTGGCCCGAGGTGCATGGCTGGCTTTTATTATCGGAGCCCTGGCATTTCTGATAGCTCGTCGTCGTGCTGGCAATGCGCGATTGGGATTGAAGTCTTCGATTTTGCCGCTGGCAGTCACTGGCGTCGCTGCCGTTGTCATCATCGTGTTGCCGCTGCTTACGAATCGTGCAGCGATCAACCATTTACTCAATCTCAAATCAATGCGCGGGCGCGTATGGATGTCGGCTGTCACCTGGACAATGATCCGGGATGCGCCCTGGGGTGGGCACGGCCTCGGAACGTACGGTCTGCAATTCCCTCTCTATCAGGCCAATGCTTTCTCGCAACCGTGGGCAGCGCCCTTCATGCCCAATGCAAGCTTCACCTCGTATGCACACAACGATTATTTACAACTGTGGGCGGAACTGGGCCTTTTCGGGTTGCTTGCCTTCGGCGCGCTGATATGGATTGTGCTGAAGCGAGGCCGAGCGTTGGCCGGCGACCCTGTGACGTTGGGATGTTGGGCGGCGGCGATCTCACTGCTGGTAAACGCCGCGGTCGCATTCCCCCTGCACCTGCCGACGAGTCTGATGCTCTTTGTCGTGCTGGTGGCGGTGGTCGAAAGCGCCGCCACCAAAAGGACAGCCGGTCGCAAGATCTCGGCGGTTCCCGCGCGCATCGCCATCGCACTAGTGGCATTGATCCTTTGCTTCTCGGCTTATCGGTCGAGTTATGACCGGTTGGTAGCGGAGGCCGCATTGTGGCGAGCCGACGCGGCTTTGGGGAACCAGCGGTGGAACGAAGCGGAAGCGGCCATCCGCACGGCAATTCAGCACGGTCCGACTCGCCTGGAAGGGCAGGCCATGCTCGGGCGATTACATGTTGAACGAGGCGAATACGAGCCGGCGCTGCTCGCCTTAGACCGGGCTCAGAGGCTTGGATACGCCGTGGAGATATTTGATTTGAAAGCAACGGCGCTGGAGGCGACCGGACAGCGCGCCGCTGCTGTTACGTTGAACGAGTTAGCCTGGCTGCGCCCGGATTTGCAGTGGCCACGCGAACGTCTTTCGGCTCTTGGCAGAGCGGATAACAATCACGCGGAGGATAAGCGATGAACACCAAAGCGTTATGCATCACCGTGCTCATTTTCACGGTTCTCATTTTCGGCGCGAATCACTACGCGTCTCGGACCGGGCCGCAATCTCCTATACCGTGCGAAGCATGCGAATGCAGTTTCATGGCGGGCGCGGTTACGGCACGCAAAGGACTGAAAGCACCCCCCGAACCCTCCTGCAGTGTGGTCTTTAAGCTAGTCATGCTTGGGGCTGGAAAGACCGCTGGAAAGGCCTGGGAGCTCCAGCCGATCGGTAAGGCAAATCCGCCCGCGAACGTGCAACTTTCCACGGATGAGGTAGACGAGTTTACCACGTGCAATTTCGCGGTCTTCTGCGATCGAGAGAGGGAGGCTAACATTCAATGTGGTGGCCAAACGCTATCCGTTAAGCAAGGGGAAAAGTGCCGTGGACGCTGCGTAAGCAACAAAGCTAAGGGGTGGGTAGACATAACATGCGGTGTGTGGGTGAATCGCAGGACCTCTTTGAAAAAGAAAGGGTCCCACTCGCTTCCAGGTGGGAGCTGGGCTTCCTCGATGTTTTTCGCGTTCACGAACATAAGCAGTTCGACCGTGTCGCGCTTCCAGCCGGCTAAATACGGTGAGGAGGCGACGGACGATCAGGAAGCGAAGGAGATTATTACCGGCCCAACGCGGTGGCGGCTGATCGAGGGAGAGGCCGGCATTGACCAGGGCATGCTCATGGTGGCGACGGGCGAAGCAGAGGCCCGATCGTTTTGTACCGGCGACACCATCCGATTGGTTGGCCCAAGTTCGATTAGCTTACCCACCTGCCAGCCCGATGTCAGCGGCCAATGGCAAGGGGCTTACGCGAGGCGGCTTCCCGATGGAAAGTTGACGCCGGTGACCATCAGGCTCAACCTGCGGAAAGAATCCGGCTCTCTGCAGGGTGAGTTAATCACCTCCGATGGCACGTTCAATATTGTCAACGCCTCTCAATCCGGCTCTGACATCACTTTACAGGCTGAGCGGACAGTTGCGGGGGCTCAAGAGAAAATCACTCTGCAAGGTAACGTTACGAAAGGAGACATAGTATTTGACGGAAGCGAGCAGCCGCCCAGCGGCGCTGTGCCTTACCGCGTCAAAGGCTTTGTCAGACGGTTGTACATCGCCGACAGTGCCTTGCCGATAGCCATTCTCAATCAACCTTACACTTTTGCTCTCACGACCGATTCACCCAATAGTGATGCGACTACGTTCCGAATCGCGAAGCCCGTCCCGCCGGGACAGATTACCTGGGCCGATACTCCCTGGACTGCCGGCGGTTCAATAACTGGTCGCATCGGTGAACGGTTCACTTTCCTTTGCCCGGCAAAAGGGACGGAAGGCCGCATATATGGAACGGACACTTACGAAAATGCCTCGTCAATCTGCACCGCAGCCGTTCATTCAGGCTTGATCAATCAACAAGCTGGCGGCGTGATCACGATTCAAATTCAATCGGGCGTCTCGGCCTACGCGGCCAGTACCCGTCATGGCATTACGAGCGGAGCATATGGGGGCTCGCGAGGCAGTTTTGCATTTATTGACGACGGCAACGGAAGTAAACAAGGACGCCTGCCTAAAGGTCTCCTTTTCGATCCGCAGTCTGGCACTTTCAGCGGAACCCCAACCGAACTGGGCAGTTTTGATCTCATTGTTGTCGCCGATGATGGCACGGGTAATGTGTTCGAGCAGCCGCTCACTTTCACCGTCAAGAAATTGGTGGTGACTAACAGGCTACTTCCAGACGGTTTCGTAGGACAGCCTTATGTTGCCAAATTGAAGATTGCGGGCGGGCTGCCTCCGTATCGCTTTTCGGGAAGCCCGCCGCCGGGCTTCCAACTTGATCCCCTCACTGGCGAACTGAGTGGCAAGCCTTCATTGCCTGTTTCCGATTCCAGTTTCGAGGTAACAATCCGCGACAGCCAAAACAACGCCGAATCCCAGAAAGTGAGCTTGAGTGTGCGTGGCACCACAATCCTGAACTCGCATTACCTCCCGGACGCCGTGGTGGGAGTGCCTTACCGGACGCAGTTTCAAGCCGCCGGGCACCTAAGGCCGGTACATTGGGTGTTTGGACGGCACGACGCCAGCTCGATCGGTTTGGCGTTAAACGAAGGAACTGGCGAGCTTTCGGGCACGCCAACAAAAGCGGGCGACTTTTTGATTGAGGTGCGTGCAGAGGCTGGATCGGGCGTTTCTTCTCGAAATTTCACCATAACGATCAAGCAGGGTGCGCAGCGAGGTAGTCCGCCCCCAAGAAAACGAGTCTGATCCGAGCCGGGGGCAATCGCAAAGAAAAGGAACCAACCGTTATGAACAGTCTTAAAGTTTTCTATAAATTGAGTCTTAGCTTATTCGTC
>JBGTMM010000639.1:0-3670 GCA_041743635.1 Bythopirellula sp. | reverse complement strand
GTGATTGGTGGTTCTGGCCCCGCTCGAGTTTCAGGGACGCTCCGTTTAGAATGAGCGTGCTTTTTCGCCTCCCCTTTCCAACGCATTCATTCTCCAGTCTAGCGATTTCATGGCCGACAAGGAAAAGAACACCGACCCCGCGAAGCCGCCCAATCCTAAGCGGAATCCCATGCAGTGGCTGGTCTTCCTGTTACTCGGCGTGGCGACCCTCTTTCTGTTGTTTTCCAGTTGGGGAGCCGAGCCCACGATTTCGTACAGCCAGTTGCTCGAGCAAATCCAGAACAACAAAGTCGCCAAAATCAACATTCTTTCGCGGCAGGTCATCGGTGAGTTCCGCGAGCCAGTTGTCATCCCTGGTGGGCCCGAGGCGCTTGCCGATAAAGATCCGAAGCCGATTACGCGTTTTCAGGCAACCCTCCCCCCGCAAGTGGGCGAAGATTGGCTAAAACAACTCAGCGATAAGACTGGCGACAAGAAGATAGAAATTCGTGCGGAAAATCCCGCCAATTACGACGATGTGTTTTTCTTTGTGTCGCTCCTAGGACTAGGACTGCTGGTCTTTTTTGCTTGGAACATGATGCGCCGCACCCGCGATCAGATGATGGGTGGCGGTATGTTGGGGGGCGTCACCAAGAGCCCGGCCCGCCGCTACGATGCCAATGACAAGAAGATCACTTTTGACGACGTGGCCGGCCTCGAGGGAGTCAAAAAGGACCTTGATGAGATCGTGCAGTATCTGAAGGACGCTCCCAAGTTCCAGCGACTGGGGGCCCAAGTTCCCAAGGGAGTGCTGCTGATGGGGCCGCCAGGGACGGGTAAGACATTGCTCGCCCGTGCGGTGGCTGGCGAGGCGGGAGTGCCGTTTTTCTCGATCAATGGCTCCGAATTCATTCAACTTTTTGTGGGCGTGGGTGCGGGCCGCGTGCGCGATATGTTCAAGACGGCTCAGGAGAACGCGCCGGCCATTCTGTTTATCGACGAAATCGACGCGGTTGGCCGGCAGCGCGGCGCGGGTCTGGGCGGCGGTCACGACGAACGCGAACAGACGCTCAATCAAATTTTGAGTGAAATGGACGGTTTTAGTCCCACGACAACTGTGATCGTGCTGGCGGCCACGAATCGTCCGGACGTGCTTGATCCCGCCCTGTTGCGACCTGGCCGCTTCGATCGGCATGTTACGGTGGATCGCCCCACGGTGCGTGGCCGCAAAGAACTTTTCGAGCTGCACAGCAAAAACGTGCCGGTGACCGAGGAAGTGGATTTCGACAAGCTGGCCCGTGCGACCGTGGGCCTCACAGGTGCCGACATTCGCAATCTCGTGAACGAAGCCGCCTTGTGGGCCACTCGGCAAAACAAAGACAAGGTGGGACCCGACGATTTTGAATACGCCCGCGACAAGGTGCTGATGGGGTCGATGCGCGAAGACATTCTGACACCCGAGGACAAGAAAGTAACGGCGTATCACGAATCAGGCCACGCGCTGGTCGCTTGGTTGCTTCCCGATTGTGAGCCGGTTCACAAAGTCACCATTATTCCGCGCGGCCGCGCGCTGGGTGTCACGCAACTTGTCCCCGAAGAAGATCGATTCAACGCCAATCAGACACAAATGCAAGCGATGCTCACGATGATTCTCGCCGGTCGCACGGCGGAGAAATTGCAGTTTGATCAGTTTAGCGCCGGCGCGGAGAACGACCTCAAACGCGGAACCGAACTCGCCCGCAAGATGGTCACGCGGTGGGGCATGAGCGAACGCATTGGGCCCGTGGCTTACAGCAATGGCGAAGAGCATCCTTTCCTCGGTCGCGAGATGGCTCATGAGGCACGGACGTTTAGCGAGCAAACGGCACAGATCATTGATGAAGAAACGGCGAAGATTCTGCATGCCGCCGCGGAGCGCGCGACGCGCCTCATCACCGAAAACCGCGATAAACTCGAAACCCTGGCGAATGCGCTTTTAGAGCGGGAAGCTCTGGATTCCGAAGATATGGCCGAACTCATTGGTCCCGCGGTGCGTCACAACCGCAATGCCATTCAGGTTCCCATTTAGCATCGCCGCTTTTTCCTGCCCGACTGAATGTGGCCAGATTCCGGCTTTTCAATAAGCTATACTGGATCGGCACCGCAATAGCGTACTGCTGCCTGCAAAATTGCCACCCTTTTCTCACCGAACAATGTCCGAAACGCCGCTCACTTTTCTGCCCGAGCATTTCATCAACCGCGAATTAAGCTGGCTCGAATTCAATGCGCGGGTATTGGAAGAAGCCCAGGAATCGTCCAATCCGCTCATGGAACGGGCGAAGTTCTTGTCGATCTTCAGCTCGAATCTCGATGAGTTTTTCATGGTCCGCGTGGCAGGACTTCGTGAGCAAGCCTTCGGCGGCGTGGCCCCGCAAGATATTACCGCTGATGGGCTCACGCCGCTCGCCCAATTGCTGCGCATCTCGGAGCGCACCCGCCAGTTGGTCGACGAGCAGTATCGGTGCCTCAACGATGCGATTCTGCCGGAGCTTGCGCAGCATAACACTCACATCTTGTCCGAAAAAGATTTGGACAAAAGCCAGCGGAAGATCGTGCATGATTTTTTTCGCCAACGTGCGTTTCCCGTGCTTACGCCCATGGCCATCGACCCCAGCCACCCGAGCCCGCGATTTCACAATCGTGGTTTCTATTTGGTGGCGCGCTTGCATCGGTCGAGCGGTTTTGGCCCGACCGATATTTTTGCCGTTGTTCAATTGCCGACGGTGTTGCCGAGGTTTATTGATGTCGGACAGCCGGGCGAAAACAAATTTGTGATGCTTGAAGAATTGCTGGCGGCCAAGTTGCCGGAACTGTTCGGCGGTTATGAAATCTCGCATCATGCTTCGTTTCGCATGACTCGCGACATGGACATCGACGTGCTCGAACACGAATCCGACGACATGCTACGAGCCATCGAATCGAAACTTCGCGTGCGGCAGCACTCCGAAGCGGTGCGTTTGGAAGTCCAAGCCGGCATGAGCGCCGATTTATTGGCCATGTTGGTGAACGAAGAAAACTTGCACATCCGCGATGAAGTCGACGGCCGTGTTTATTCCGACGTGTACCACGTCAAAGGCATGCTCGACCTGACCTGTATGGGCGAGTTGGTCCGGCTTGTGGAAAAAGACGCGCTCCGCGACGCGCCATTTGTGCCACGCATGGCGGCCGAATTGCGGCGCGCCGACAATCTGCTCAACGTCATCGGGCAGCGAGACATTTTGCTCCACCATCCGTTCGATTCGTTTGATCCCGTGGTGCAGTTTATTCAGCAAGCGGCGGAAGACCCGAACGTGCTGGCCATTAAGCAAACGCTCTATCGCACGAGCGGTGGAGATAGTCCGATTGTTCGCGCCCTGATTCAGGCCGCGGAAAATGGCAAGCAGGTCACGGCCCTTGTCGAGTTAAAAGCGCGCTTCGATGAAGCGAATAACATTATTTGGGCGCGCCAGATGGAGCGTGCCGGCGTGCATGTGGTGTATGGATTCATGGACCTCAAGACCCATTGCAAGTTGGCGATGGTGGTGAGGCAGGAGGGCAAGAAAGTGCGCCGCTACGTGCATTTTAGCACGGGCAATTACAATCCTACGACCGCGCGGCTGTATACCGACCTCGGGCTCTTCACCGCCAACAAAGCCTTTGCCGAGGATGCGTC
>JBGTMM010000638.1:0-3058 GCA_041743635.1 Bythopirellula sp. | reverse complement strand
ACACCGCTGACGAATCCGCTCACGTCGTGTGTGTCATTGAGCGGCGCCGGCGGACGCAAAGACATTTATTTGGCCTTGACTGGTTTGGTTCATCCTTGCCAGGGCGCGGCTGTCTTCAACAGGCGTCGCAAGCGGGGGTTCTCCGCCGGCGGTTGATCGAGTGCCGCCGTGAAGGCTGCCAAGGCTTGGTCATCGAGGCCGAAATAGCAACGATCCAAGAGCACTGACTCGGCCTCGCGACGGGCGGCTTCCACCATGAACTCCGTGCGACTTTTGCCTAACGCGGTTGCGGCGCGGTCGATCAAGTCACGAGCGTTTTCCTGCAGGCGGAGGTTAATCGTGGCATTTCGCGGGTCAGCATTAGTTGCCATAGTTGGATCTCCCATATATACAAAGAGCATACATCGACGTGTAGACATTGTCAACACAATGCTAGGCTTGATATTCGACCAAACCGACTGCTTCTTCAGCGAGTATAAGAAAAACTGGCGGCACTCGCGTTTTGGAAAGCCTGCTGGAGGTCATCCGCAGCCATTTTAACTGCCTCGCGTGCCTCAGGCAGGACCGCCGTCATCCCAAAAAACTCGTGCGTGACACCGACGAAATTTTTATAGTTCACATGAACTCCAGCAGCAGCAAGTTTCTCTGCGTAGTGCTCACCATCGCTGCGCAGGGGATCGATGTCCGCCGTGATGATTGTGGCTGGCGGCAGGTGGCTCAAGTCGTCCGCGCGTAAAGGAGTGAGGTAAGGATTATCGTCGCAGTCCGTGCCGTCGAGGTAATGTCCCCAGAACCATTTCATCATGGCGCGATTCAAGGGTTTGGCACTGGCGTGTTCCTGGTAGGACTGCGTCTCGAAATCGCAGTCGGTCACGGGATAGATGAGCATTTGATGCACGGGCGCACGCACTCCATAATCGCGTGCTTGCAGCGCCGTCACCGCCGCGAGATTCCCTCCCGCGCTTTCTCCGGCGAGCGCGATTTGGTTCGGATGGCCGCCCAAGTTCGGTGCGTTGTCGACGACCCATTGATAGGCAGCAAAGGCGTCTTCAATGGCGGAAGAAAAGGGATTCTCGGGTGCCAGTCGATAATCACAGGAGATCACAATGCAGTTGGCCGCATTGCATAAAGCTCGGCAAGAGGCGTCATATGTATCCAAATTCCCTAGAACCCATCCCCCACCGTGCCAATACACCAAGATGGGCAGGGGGCTGCGCTCACGAGGACGATAGACACGAGCATCAAGTGGCCCAGCAGGGCCGGGAATCTTAATCGCATCGACACTGCCAACGACTTCTGGTTCCGTGCTTTTTCCCCGCTTCTTCAGAAGCGACTTAACGGCATCAGCAGGGCCGGGTTGCAGACGAGCCTCGTTGGGTTTGAGGGTTTCTATAGGCTGGGGATGAAGAGCAGCCAACTCATCCAAAACGTCTTGCATATCAGAGACTGGCTGTGAAACTTTCTCCCCCACGCGACGGCTCACCGAAACCATGCCTACCAGGGCACCAAGGGTCGCGCATCCGTAAAGGAAGTGATAAAGTTCCATGGCAACTCCGTTTTTGGTAAAGAGGCTAGTGCAGCGTCAAAGCCAAGATTGGGGGTGGCTCCGAGAGTAGCACGAGTCTCCGACTCGTAATTCGACGACTCGGAGAGTCGTGCCACAATAAGCCAATCCTAAAATTAAGCTCAGACAAAGCACTAGGCGGTCTCAAGCCTGCTAAGGACGACGCGATTATTCGCAAATCACATGCCGGAAGAGGACAGTGCAACGCACGGAATAACGAAGGTGGCGTTAAAGGGTAGAATCTGTCGCTGTGGCAACCAGCGCGATTGCCGGACCACCCAAAGAGGAGCTATTGACGGGGGCCTTACGTAGCAAACCACGACTACCCTGGTGAGGCGGCTTTCCACAGGGGTACTCAACTGCAACCACCCTGTCTTAGGAAAGATCGACAGCATGAGAATTGTTGGCTGAATTTCATCCATCCGCTGGCCAGGGATCGTACGTAGCGAAGTTTCACAAACGCCTTCCGAGTGCGAGTCGTCCCCGTCACGAGCCAAATTTGATTTACTTTTTGAGTCGGGATTTCACTTTTTCTAATCCCGGACCTAGCGAATAACGCTCACCATTCGGATAGTTGCGGAGCCACGCGTAGAGCAAATTGCCGGGGCACAACGTGGACGCCACTTCGCGGTGTAACCAAACATCGTTAATCGTGAGTTGATGTTGCTGCAACAAGTGAGCACACAAACGGACAAACGACTCCTTGGCGGCGTCAGTTGGTTCGGCCTCCATGAAGTTGCCCAGGAAGCAAATGGTAATGTGTCCCGCCACGTTGCCTGGTCGCGCTCCCGTCGTGCTCTCGGGAACAGAGGTGGTCCCACCAACGCCGACATTCTGGGGATCACGCTCCACGTCGGCGGGAGTAAAAATCGGGCTCTTGCGCCATTGCTGTTCGCTCAAATAGCGCGTGCCGCTGTTGGGCGCATACTTGGTCGAACGTCCCTCGAAAATGCGGCCATCGTGCGCGATCAAAAAATGATAAGCAATATCGCCCCATTGGTTATCGTCGCGATGACCGTGCTGAATGATCCGTAGTTCCGCCTCGGGCGTGCCATCGCCCCGCAGTTTCTCCACGGCCGTGTGATGCACGCTGACGTGCATGACCGTGCCCATGGGCTGCAAAGCACCCGAGCGCGGGTCGGCTTTTTCTGCTTGCCAGGCGGATCGTGGTGAAATCTCGGGCGGGTCAAGCTGTTCGCCCGCTATACAAAGCGAGGTCAATCCAAATTGAATAACCGCGAAGAACTTCAGCGTGGCGAAACATTGGGGATGAGTCGGATTCATATCAATCAGGACCACGATACTTAAAGAGTCAAAACCGACTCGGGAGTTTCCGCGGCCAGGACCAGAATCTTGCCGTCACCAATTCGTCCCGTGCGCGCGAGTTCCACCATCTTGCGGATCACTTCCTCGGCGCGCGCATTCTCGACCCACGCGGTGATTTCTACCTTGGGCAGAAATGCCTCGGAATATTCGCTCTCGGTGTACTGATCG
>JBGTMM010000637.1:0-6057 GCA_041743635.1 Bythopirellula sp. | reverse complement strand
GGAAGATTGAGCGTGGCGATTCCCTCCTTATCCACGGCGAGCGGAAACTCCATCTCGGCCATCGTCACATCAATCTGCGCGTCGGCAAGCGGTTTTTTCTGTTCATCGAGAACCTTCACTTCGAAATACCGAAAACCACCGGCCTCTTGGGCCAACGTGCCCACGCTGCCGAGCAGCATGTACAGAAGTGTTAGAAACGTCGGGCGGATATTCATCGTCAAGCGAATGCCAATGTTAACTTTAAAGCGAAACGACCAATCATATTTTACAGGAGTTAGCAGAGGAAGCAGAGAGGTCATCGAAAAATGTCATTATGGAGTAGTTCCGAATTGTGTCATTCCGAGGGAGGCTTGCCGACCGAGGAATCTGGTTTGCAATACCCACACGCCTGGAAAACCTGTGAAGCTGGAACGCAGATTCCTCAAGTCGCAGGGCTCCTTTCGGAATGACTTTTACCGCAACTATTCCACCGGCGCGGGCAAAACTGGAGTCAATTTAAACTCTCCTGTTTCTCCCATGAATGGTGCCGGCTGCACCATTTTCAATTCCAACTTGCCCAGTTCAATAATTTCTTCCTCTGCCCCCTCGGGTACGGTGATTGACTGATTAAGATTGCCAACCGGGTTCCAATTATAATTCTGGCCACTCGGCAATTCGTAAATCGTCACCGATAATTGGTAAGTTCCCGGCTTGACGTCAAAGATTTCAAAATTCCCTTGCTCGTCAAAGGCTGCCGAATAGGTTCGGCGGAACTGTGCCGCGGGCGTTTGTTTAACCGCAGGCGTGGTGGCCTGGGCCAGAGCGCGGCCGAGGGCGTGGAACACTCCCTGGGCATTCGGCGCAGTGGTCTGCTCATGAATTTGCGCCGCGCCCATCTTCCAAGATACTTTCCCTTCATAACCCTCTGGCACGGTCATCTGGCCCTTGATGTGGCGACCCTTTCCGCCGAGCTCGACCGTGGCCGTTTCACCCGGTTCCAAATCGACAAACTCCGTGTGGGAATAGCTCGACATGCTGCCGCCGCCTCCCGAGTCGGCATATCGAATCATGAGACCCGCCTGGAATGATCCACTCCGCACGCGATCAAAAACAAACTTTCCGGCCGCATCGGTCGGTACATGGTAAGACCAATACGCTTGGGGGCGATTCTGCTCGTAAGCACGCTGATGATTCAAATTGACCTGCTGATTCGCGAGCGGCTTTTTGCCGCGCATGACCAGCCCCTCGACCTCACCCCAGGGCTGCAAGACGATTTTCAAGTTGTCGCTCTCCCCAGCGGCATCAAGCTCGCCCCAACCGGCGTCGCTCAGACAAATCAATTTGAAGTCGGCATCGGCGAACGGCAGGGTAAACTTGCCGTTGTCATCGGTCATTGTCTGAATTATGTTCGACTGCTGTTGGTTTCTGCCATTGGAAATATAAAGCTGCTGCCCGCTGCTGGCGGTTGTCATCAGTACTTCAGCGCCAACCACCGGCTTGCCATCGGCATCTTTCACGATCCCCGTGGGTCCTGAGCCTTTCTCCAGCTTAAATTCAAGCGCGACATCTTGCTCGTCCGTTTTGATGATCCGCGAAACTCCGGGCCGATAACCCTCAGCTTCGATTCGCACGAGATGACCCTCGCGCGGCTCGTCGAATTCCGTGGTGAACGCACCGTTCTGTTCAGGTTTGATGGTATGGCGCTCCCAATAAACCGGTTGATTATTGGAATCCCATTTGATGCCTTGAATCACGCTGAATTTTTCGAGGGGCTTACCAGATTCGGCGTCCACAACCTTGCCCGTCACCTTCAAAGCCTTCGGCATCGTGATTTCGTAAGGCTCCTCACGTGGCGAGAACTTTTGTCCACGCACCGACATATACCCTCGGCAGAACATATCGACCTGCACTTCGTCCGCAGGGGCACTTTCCCAGATCCACGTCCCCTCGGCATCGGTCGAACCCCGATCGGCCATGGACATCAGACTACGCGAATTGCGCCAAGTGTCCGCCGCGATGCCCACCCCGGGAACTGGTTTGCCGTCGGGATCGGTCACCTTAAACGTCACCTTGTGGCCCGGCTGCAACTTAAAATCGACCGGCTCCATGTCGCGGACAATGGCCACACTGCGCAAATCGGGGGAATGACCCGTCGCGAACACCGTGAGCATATTGCTGCCAGCCTGCACGTTATTCAGGCGATACTTACCGTCTTGATCGGTCCGGACAATCATGTCGCTGTTGACATAGTCGCCGCCGAGCCCCACTTTCGCGCCATTGATCGGCTTGCCATCGGCATCGACGACGGTCCCTTCGATTCCGATCCCCTTTTCCATCACGGCAATCTTTTCGAGAGAGCGCAGCTCTTCCCAGCTTCCTCCGCGAAAACCATATCCCGGGTCACTCACATATTCGGGATGGCTAAACTTGAGTTGCAATTCGAGCTGTTCTTCTGGTGCCGAGTTCACGCGCCACCGACCTTCTTTGTCGGTGGTGGCCAATTCGCCGTTCAAATAGGGTTGCAGCTTTCCCTTGCCCGGAAGCTCTGAACTGTTTCGGTTGGTCATGATCCCTTCGACCTTGACGCCCTCGATAGGCTTCCCCTCTTCATCGTGGACAATGCCACCAATAGGCACTCCCTTCTTCATGGGGATCTTAAAATTATCAGGAACCTCCTCTCCCGTGTTCCAAGACGCTCCTTGCGCCAGGTAGCCGTCGTGCTTCACCGAAAGTTGCACCCGACTGTCGCCACCGCTCGGCACGTTGAGCGAGACCATGCCCTTCTCATCAGTCGGCATGGGAAACGCCGAGCCATTGAGGCTGATCTCGACCGCCACGTCCACCATCGGCTTGTCATCGGGATCGACGACTTTCACTTCGAGGAATTTGAACCCTTGGGCAGTGGCCGAACCGACAGATACGAGCAAGATCGCAAAGACAGCAAAGACAGCAAAGATGGCGTAGGTAATCTCATCAAGGCGCCGAAAAGAAATGAGCGGTTGCATCTGTGTCATCCTTAGAAGCCGTTTCAAAACCGTGGGCTAGCGCCCAGCGGCTAATAGAATCAGCCGGAACGCGCTAGCGTCCGGTTTTGGACGCGGGGTTTTGAAACAGCTTATTATTTAACGATCGAGAAACTGATCCCACTCCCCAGATTAGGGGAGCCGGCGGCGAGACGCAACTGCCTGAAGTTTGTCGCCTATTTGGCCTAGTCCAATAATTAGAGTCGCCACACGCGAGCAAATCACTCGCTTGCCGACGATAAAATATCGGCTGGAGACAATGCCTCAATATGCGTGTAACGTGAAAAGTCGCGGACATTCAGTGTCAGGATGCGAGAGATATTTTCTGCCACCATCACCGAAACCAGTCGAGCATCATGAACCGACACGCCCGTGAGTTCATAATCTGATAACAACCGCTTCCATTGCTGAACAGACGAAGCACTTTCCGTGTGCAAATGACAAAATCGCTCAATCAATTGAATTCGTCGAAAGACTGTTGCGACAGGAAGACCATAGCCATTGTTAGCAACAGGTCGGGTCGACACATTCCAGAATTCCGCCAAGTTCTGAACAGCGACGGCGAAAGTCTCGCCTCGGTCTCTCATCAAGCGCAAAGTAAGCACAATGTCATCATGTTCAAGGCTCTGGCCATCGAATGCTCGCAGTAGTATTCCCGTGTCGAGCAAATAACTCATCAGTCGTGATCTCGATAGAGTTCATCGCGACTGAATGTTCCCGTTGGAGGGATGGCAACAGGGTGGTTTGCCGCTTCAGTTCTTAGCAGCGATTCAAGTTGCGCACCGCTCGGTTGATCCAAGAGCACTCGAAATTGCCCCAACACGCCAAAATGATTGTCAGCTACCGCTGAGAGAAATTCTGTGACACTCAGGCCACTCTGTTTAGCCCGCTCGGCAAGAGCAGCCGCCACATCGTCTTGAACTTGAATGCTAACCATATTAATTTCCTCTTACAAGATTATACACCATTGCGTAAGAGGACGTCTATTCGCGCCAATTTCAGAGCCTATAACCACAACTTCAACCGGCCGCCCAGCATGTCGGGAAAGACCCGCTCGACGTGGCGACGGACCGCGCTCGCGTGATAGCGCGTGCTCAGATGGGCCGCGACGATCAGTTCGTTCTTGAACAGGTCCCGGCGCTCGACGAAGTCGTCAAGGTGCATGTGGCCGAATTTGTGAATTCGCTCCTTGCGATGCTCGGGGGAAACAAACGTCATCTCGCAAATGAGAATCTTGGCGTCGTACATGGCCGGGCAATTGTCGAGCCCCGCCGGGGCCGTGTCGCCCAAATAGGCCAAGAGCGGTTTGCGCTGCTCCTCGGTGACTTCCTGGCCGCCGAGGCGGATATCGCGAATCTGCTCGCCGCTGAGTCCTTGGTACTCGTTCTTGAGTTTGTGGCGGCGCTCCCAGACCAAATATCCCAAGGAAGGAACGGTATGCTTCGTGGCAAAAGCGGCGACGACCAACTCGCGATTAAGCTCGACTTCTTCACCCGGGCGGATGGGGATTAATTCGCAAGGCATCCGCCCGCGGTCAAGCTTCGTGAACAATCGCAAAATACGTTGCGAAGGCTCGACCATTTCCTCGGGCATGTAAATCCGCGGCGGCTCCATTTTCATCATCCGTCGCCGGGCCACATAAACAGGCAGTGCCGCGATGTGGTCCAGATGGCCGTGAGAGACGAACCACGTTTCGGTCCCCATAAACGACCAGGGGTGGGCACCAAGGTCAAAGCCAATCTTAAGCTCCGGAATCCGCCAATAACTTTGCACGGCCGCGCGCGAATAACCCTCGATCGTCAGGCCATCGTGCGTGAGAGTTTGAAAGGGGGCGTTATCGATCATGAAAGGGCTTTACGAAGGAGCGGCTTGCGGAATCCTCCATCGTAAAGCGGGCGGGGCGATTCGGGAAGATTGCTGCGAGGATCAAACAGTAGAATTGCAAAGTTGTGAGAACTGTCATTCTGAGGGGAGTTTCACGACCCGAAGAATCTGGGTAACACATTCGCACGTTTTTCTGTGCGTGTAAAATTTGAACCCAGATCCTTCGGTCGCCCAGGCTAACTCAGGATGACATTTTTCTGATCGAAGGTTGTCTAAGAATGAGTGGCCGCACGTTCTCGTCGTGTAAGATTTTCGAGGAAGGCTATTTGATTACGGTCGTGCTCTTCCATATGACGAGTATACCACTGGCGGTAGGCCTCTTGGAGATCGCCAGTAGGACCAATTTTAGCACGCAAACTTGCCCTCACGAGCGCATCATTGTCGTCCACTAATTCGGCCCACAATTGTATCCGCTTCGCCAACGGCAGATGCTTTATCGATGGCGGAGCGAGCTCGGGTGGTGGAATCAATTGTTGACTTTTTTGCCTCATGACGATCTATCCTTCAAACTACGACAACAAAACTTGTTGCTTCAAGTATATCCTCATGGATACTTGGCGGCACCTTAAAAAGTTAAGCGGCTTGCTCGGTGTCGGCGGGCTCCGATTCTTCCTCCGTTTGGGCGGCGATCCAGATTTCGCCGAAAAGGTCCGGCTGCTCAACCCGTATGTGGTGATGGCGGATGAGCTCCAGCACGGCCAGGAAGATGCCGATCATTTGCGAGCGAATCATGTCGGGCTGGAACAGGCTGGTGAAGGCCAGCGTTGCCTCGTTGGCCAGCCGAGAGCGAATGTGGTCCATATAAACTTCAATAGGAGTTTCGTCGTAGCGAATCGCCGAGGGCTGGGCGGCGGCGTTATCGCGGATCACGCGGGCGAAAGCGCTCACCAAATCCCAAAGCTCCACTTCCTGAATCTCTTGCTCCGTGGGATCGACGCCGCTGGCGGGCAGGTCGTTGGCCCGTCGCGAAAAGCGTTGCTGCCAAAGCTGCCCGCGCTCGGCCAACATGCTCGCGGCATCCTTGTATTTCTTGTATTCCAACAGCCGCTGGACGATGTCGTGCCGGGGGTCTTCGACTTGCTCCTCGGCTTCCTCGGCTTCATGGCGAGGCAACATCAGCCGCGATTTGATTTCCATGAGCCGCGTGGCCAGCTCCAGAAAATCACCGACG